>JAGHEC010000144.1 GCA_021159525.1 Deltaproteobacteria bacterium
GCTAAAGCTCTGGGCATCAGCCTCAGCACTCTCTACCGCCGCCTTGCCCGGATCAGCCCGAACGCTTATTATAACAAAATAAAAGATGATGCGCCTTGATGGGTTGACAATAGATATTTGCCGTTTCCCTATAAACTCCTTTGAGTGCAACCTTTTCTTGTTGGCAAAATTGGGAATGTATAACTGACTGAGATACTCTAAGATAAAATAATGCTGGATGTTTTCCTCGTAACAGCTCAATATTTAGGGGAAGCACAGTGAACGTACCGCCGGGGGAGGAGGATTTTTCTTCCGCTCCGGGCCTCCGGGCTGGTCTCTTGAGTGACTTATCTGCGGGAGACACCCGCCTGCGAACGCCAATTGAGCGTTCTTGCCAAGGCTTTCGTCCCGTGGATCTGCGATGGCAGAAGGAAGTAACATGGGTAACAAGGCAATGGCGGGCAGGCTTGCCCCTTTGGCATTCTCGCATTCGTCGAGCTGCGGCTTCCCCCACTGAAAAGTCACAAAGAGACGGCGCCCTCCCGGCAGTCGCGTCAGAAAAACCCTTCTGCCCCCATTTATTGAGCTGTTACGTCGAGGCGGATTAAGGCATTTCCATCCCAGGTTTCAAGCATGAGCTTTTTATCTTGAAAAATAAAAGCGCTACAGATTAGTTTCTGAAGCGGTGATAGGACCTTCACAGAGATGCAGGCACGCATTTAACACAAGGGGGTAATGCCATGGAGATGCACGGGTACAACATGCCGGAGGACCTGTACTACGAGGAAAATCATTTCTGGGTCAAAGAGGAAGAAGGCCTGTTGGTTATGGGGATGGATGACTTCGCCCAGGTCATGGCAGGCGAGATCGTCTATGTTCAGCTTCCCGACGACGGCATGAAGATCAAAAAGGGAAAAAAATTCGCCAAGCTCGAGTCGGGCAAGTGGCTGGGTAAGGTGTTTGCCCCTGTGAACGGCGAGATCGCTGAGGTCAACGAGGAGCTGGAGACCAATCCCGGCCTGATCAATGACGACTGTTACGGCAAGGGGTGGATGTACAAGATCCGGCCGCACGACAAAAATGAGATGGAAGACCTTATCCACGGAAAGGACGCGATTGAAAAGTGGCTCCTGGCCGATATTGAGAAGTATGCGGAGGGGTAGGGGCGAGGGCGAAGGGACCAGCCCGGAGGCCCGGGCTCCGGCCCGTAGCGGGCCTACGCCCCGGAGGGAGCACAAGAAAAATCATCCTGCCCCGGTGGTACGGTCGCTGTTATCACTCCAATTATTGAGCTGATGCGATTTTCTCATAAGTGTATCGGGGAGATCTCAAGACCCCGTGAACGGTTAGGGAAATATTATCTTTTTGTCATCCGGAGATTGGTGTTTTGGTCATTGTTTCGTATTTCGTGCTTCGGATTTCGAATTTCTTGACCGAAAAAACAGGTTTTTCGGTCAGGCACTAATTATCGAGCTGATATCAACCAGTCATGTCAAATCAGGATTACAACGTCAAACAGCTTCTGGAAACGGGGGCCTGCACCAACTGTCAGGTCTGTGCGGATGTATGTCCCGCAGTAGCCGTTTCCGGCGATGGGGACCTGTCCGCGGTCGCCCGCATGAAGGGACTGGCGCAGATCCTCAAGGGTAGGGGCGGGCTCTTCCGGCGCATGCTCCGGAGCAGGCCCCCTTCGGACGAGGCATTTGATCATTTCAGCAGCACGGTGTTTCGCTGCACCCTGTGCGCCAACTGCCAGGAGGTGTGCCCGGTCGGCATTCACCTCAGGGATTTGTGGCTGTCGCTCCGTCACGACATGGTTCATTCAGGATATTATCCTAAAAAAATCAACATGATCCGGGATAACCTGAAGGAGGAGCACAATGTCTTTGGAGAGGACAATGACGAGCGGGCCGAGTGGGTGGAAGACATGGCCGAGCCCGCGGAGGATGGGTATATCCGGGACAGGGCCGAGATGGTTTATTTCACCGGATGCACGGCCGCCTACTTTCCCCTGGCTCAGAAGATCCCCATTGCCCTTGCTGAAATCCTGGACAGAAGCGGGGTTGATTTCACCCTGCTCGGCGCGACAGAATGGTGTTGTGGATTTCCCATGTTAGGGGCCGGTCTCAAGGATATGTTTCAAGAGTTTATGGAACACAACCTTGAGGCAGTCAGGGAAAAGGGGGCAAGGGAGATCCTGTTCGCCTGCCCCTCCTGCTATGCCACATGGCGCGAGTATTATCCGGATGAATTCAAGGTCTCCCATGCCAGTCAGTTTCTGATCAATTTGATCAGGAATGAGCGGATTCCCCTGAAGAAACTGGATCTGACCGTAACCTATCACGACCCCTGCGACCTGGGTCGCGGGACTCGGATTTTTGACGAGCCCAGAGAGGTGATTCGCGCTATCCCGGGGATCGGGTTCGTGGAACTCGCGCATAACCGGGAAAACTGCCTCTGCTGCGGGGGCGGAGGAAACCTGGAGATGGTGGACCCCAATCTCTCTGCCCGGATCGCGCAGCGAAAGATCGAGGAGATCCTGGCCACAGGCGCAGATGCGGTGGTCACCTCGTGTCAGCAGTGCGTCCGGACCATGATAACCTATGTGCGCAGGAACAAGGTTCCCCTCGATGTCCTGGACATCACCCAGCTTATCCGCCGGGCACTCGTAGACTGAATGATAGGCTCGTCATTCGTATCACCTCAATAATTAGGGGGATAACTGCGAACCTAGTGCCGGGGCAGAAGAATTTTTCTTCCGCTCCGGGCCTCCGGGCCGGTCTCTTGAGTGACTTATCTGCGGGGGACACCCGCCTGCC
>JAGHEC010000114.1 GCA_021159525.1 Deltaproteobacteria bacterium
CGAGCGAAGAAGAGACGGCGCCCTCCCGGCAGTCGCGTCAGAAAAACCCTCCTGCCCCGGGTTATTGAGCTGTTACGTGAGGCGGACAATCCCAAATTTGACCAAAAATCACCCGTGAACGGTTACGAAAATCCCATGAATGACATTGTCACCATCGACGGTCCGGGAGGATCGGGCAAGAGCACGGTAAGCCGCATGCTGGCCAGCAAAATTCGCTACTCCTACCTCGATACGGGGGCCATGTACAGGGCGGTCGCCCTGGCCGCGCAGAGAAGGGGGGTGGATCTGCATGAAGGGCCGGCCCTGGGAGATCTGTGCCGTGCCCTGGACCTGTGGTTTGACGCCCATAAAGACCCGCCCAGATTGATGCTGGGGCATGAGGATATTTCGGGTTTGATCCGAACCTCTGAATTGGATATGCTTTCTTCTGCGGTTTCCGCAGTGCGGGAAGTGAGGGAGGCCATGGCTGATCTTCAGCGGAGGATGGGAAAAGAGGGCCGGCTCGTAGCGGAGGGAAGGGATATGGGAACGGTGGTGTTTCCCGCGGCCCGATTTAAGTTTTATCTGACGGCTTCCCTGGAGGCAAGGACTGAGAGGAGGTTCAGGGAGCGCGTGGGACGGGGTGAGCGGGTAGTCAGGGAAGATGTGGCAAGGGAGCTGAAGATAAGGGACGACCACGATCGTCTGCGGAGCCTCTCGCCCCTCAAGCCTGCACCGGATGCGGTTGTCATTGATTCTACGTGGCTGACGGCCGAAGAGGTCGTACAAGAGATGGTGCGGTACATCCAAGGCGCTCGGAGCACAGTGCAGGTCTCCAATGGATAAGGCCTCATCACCTGACCGTAGCAGGATCTGTTTTCCGGTAAATGAGTGCTGGCCTGAAATAAGGGTTGATATTTTAATTTAATCTTGATAAACTTAAAAATTTAAGGGATTCGGAGGGATTCAAGCAGGGAAAAACACTCAGGGGGTATCTACGTTAATGGAAAAGGAAACAAACTTTATAACCCAGCAACAATTTGACGAGAAGGCGCCGACATCTTTGGCCGTAAACGGGGATCAGCAGGCCGGGTCGGAGGAGGCCGGACACAGTGAAGAAGCCGTGCCTGACGGGGAAGTCCAGGCCGCGAGTGACCAGGAGCTTTCAGGGGACTTGGAAGATGAAGCTATAGAAGAGATGCAGGATCCCGAGAGCTTCATGCAGATGTACGAGGAAAGCCTGAAGAGCATCCAGGAAGGGGAGGTCGTACCAGGGGAAATTGTCCAGATCGATAAGGAATATGTCCTTGTGGACATCGGATACAAGTCCGAGGGCCAGATCCCAATGCGCGAGTTTCTGGATGCCGACGGAAACATGACTGCAGCGGTGGGCGACAAGGTCGAGGTCCTCCTGGAACGGCGGGAGGATGAAGAAGGGGCCATCAGGCTGTCCAAGGAAAAGGCGGCTAAGATCAAAGTCTGGGACGAGATCAGAGAAATCTATGAAAATGACAAGACCGTCAAGGGGACCATTGTCTCGAGGGTAAAGGGTGGGCTCTCTGTGGATATCGGCCTTCAGGCCTTTTTGCCTGGATCACAAGTTGATCTGAGGCCTGTTCGAGACATGGACGCCCTGGTAGGGACCGAATACGAGTTCAAGATCGTCAAGTACAACAAACGCCGCGGCAATATTGTTCTGTCGCGTCGGGCCTTGCTGGAGGCCGAGCGCGCGGCCATGAAGGAAAAGACCCTCCAGATTATCAAGGAAGGGGCCGTGCTTCGAGGCGTGGTGAAGAACATTACAGACTACGGCCTGTTTATTGATTTGGGCGGCATCGACGGGCTGGTCCATATTACCGATATGTCCTGGGGAAGGGTGGGGCATCCTTCCGAAATGCATCAAACCGGAGACGAGATCGAGGTAAAGGTTCTAAGCTTTGACAGGGAACGGGAACGGGTCTCTCTCGGCATCAAGCAGTTGACCCCTGACCCATGGAGCCAGGTGGCGGAGAAATATCCCATCGGCACCAAGATTGTCGGCCGGGTGGTGAGCCTGACAGATTACGGCGCCTTTGTGGAGGTGGAGCAAGGCGTGGAGGGGCTTATCCATGTCTCTGAAATGTCGTGGACCCGAAAGGTCAGGCACCCGTCCCAGCTCTTGAGCATCGGGGAAAAAGTTGAAGCCGTTGTTCTCAACATGGATGTGGCAAGGAAGCGGATTTCCCTGGGCATGAAGCAGGTGGCCCCTAATCCTTGGGATATTATTGAAGAGAAATATCCTGTGGGGACCACTATCGAAGGCAAGATCAAAAATATTACTGACTTTGGCGCCTTTATAGGTATTGATGAAGGGATCGACGGCCTGGTCCATATATCCGACATGTCATGGACCAAGCGTATCAAGCACCCCTCGGAGCTTTATAAGAAGGGGAATGAAGTAAGGGCCGTGGTTCTCAACATCGACAAGGAAAATGAACGCTTTTCCCTGGGCATCAAGCAGTTGACCCCTGACCCGTGGGATGAGATCCCGGTCAAATACAAACCAGGAACCCGGGTAACCGGAACGGTGACCAATGTAACCGATTTTGGCCTGTTCCTCGAACTGGAGGAAGGGATCGAAGGTCTTGTGCATGTCTCCGAGATATCCTCCGACAAGAAGGGGAATCCGCTGTCCCGATTCCAGGTCGATGATGTGATTCAGGCAAAGGTCATCAATGTTTCACGGCAAGAAAAAAAGATCGGTCTCTCCATTCGGAAACTGGAAGAGAGTAGTGAGAAGGATATCTTTCGAAGCTATCTGAACAGCAATCAGGAGGCTACCTCAAACCTGGGCGATCTGTTGCGAGAAGAGATGATGAACCTGGGACAGTCCGCCTTTCGGAGCCCGGATACAGCAGACACAGAGGACGACCAGAAAGAAGATTCGTCCCGGACCGATGCGTCTGGCC
>JAGHEC010000103.1 GCA_021159525.1 Deltaproteobacteria bacterium
AAACCGGGGACCCATCCGAAGGATGGGGTCTGAGTCGAGCGAAGCGAGCGAAGAAGAGACGGCGCCCTCCCGGCAGTCGCCTCAGAAAAACCCTCCTGCCCCTGTTCATTGAGCTATTACAACAGTCCTTCCTCATGGTTACTTGCCTTTGAATCCCACCCTATTTCGGCAGATCGTCCGGGGATTCCCAGTCCTTCATGTCCTGCATCCACGGGGCCCGATTGACAAAGACGTCATGGGCCAGGGGAACCGGCGGATGGGAACGCCATTTGGGATCAAATTCATCTTTCACCTTCAAGAGGAATTCATGGTAGTTGGGCCCGTATTTCGGCCCGGTCAGGTACAGGGGCTGATGGGGGCCCAACAGCGATGTGTAGAACCGGTTCTTGATGTTCATCTTGGATGTATCCACGTAAAACTGATCCACAGGATGGGTGTCATCGTCCGGATCCCAGTAGATCAGGAACTCTGAATAGCCTTGGTGACCCAGCTCGAAGGACTGAAACCACCCGGGATCGCCGTAATCCGGCATCAGCGGCGGCGTGTATTTCTTCTTCAGGGCTGCATAAGAGGAACCATGTTCCGTGGCCTGGGACAGGGTCTCAATGACGTAGTCCAGGGAGACATACCCGCCGCACATGAGCCACATCCCGGCGGAGTCCGCATTCTTGATCCAGGATTCATCGGACGGTTTGGTGCGGCGGGCTTCACCGCCCAGTTCCGACATGATATCCATGAGGACCCGCTCATCGTACTCCATCTGCTCCTCGGAGGTGAAGCCGATGAGGAGGACCCGGACAATAAAGAAGTTGGCGATGGTCTCTTCGTTTTCCTTGCCCCAGATGTCCCAGAAATCTTCTTTACACTCCGCCTTTGCGATGGCTCTCCAGAACAGAGGCACCTTGGTGACCGCGCCGGCGATCTCGGCATGCCCAATTTCCCTCATGGCCTTCTCCTGGGCCTCTTTGGAAGGCACTGTGAAATTGATCCACTTGACCCGTTTTTCCGGAAGAGCCAGGGACGTATTCGGGGAGATGCCTGTCGGTTCAAGCCGTTCAGGCTGAAACGGCAGGGTCTTGATGGCCATGCGTGTTACGATTCCCAGACACCCCCGCAGGCCTGTATACCCTCGCAGGAGACCCCGCAGGTCCGGCCCCGGACCTTCGCCCCAAAAGGGGTCATTGCCTGTAGCAAGGGAGCCAAGGCGAAGGATCTCGCCGTCGGGCAGGACCATTTCCGTGCCCAAGATACGCCGGTGGGGCAACCCGATCCGGTGACTCAGGGGCGACCACCCGTCTCCGATCAGGTTGGCGATGGCTGATGCCTGGGCCCCGCCGCCGCCGATGACCACATAGGCCCCGTGCCGCATGCACTCCTCCTGGATGGGCGAGTAGATCATTCCCGGCCCCACCTCCACGTAGAAATGCTTTTCATCCAGGACAAAATCGTCCATGCGCTTCAGGTCGATCAGAAGCGCATCCTCCACATGGGGATGGGAACGAGCGCCGTAAAACCCTGTGCTGTAGGGCACATAGGGAACGTCGTACCGGTAGCAGACCTTCACGATCCGCGAGACCTCTTCCGTTGTCTTGGGCATAATGACGCATCCCGGCACGCGGGTCATGACCCGTTCATAACCCAGACCGTTCTCATACCCGCCCGGGCCGCTCCGGTAGCCCTCGCAGATGACCGGGTCGTCAGAGATATTGGCCGAGCCCACCACAGACTCCAATATCTTAAAGACTTGCTTGGATATGGACATCTTTTTATACCTCCTTCTTTATGCTACCCTTCCAAGGCCGCGCAGATGACTTCCGAAATGTCCTGTACCTGCACATCATCGGCGCTGGCCTTGATGGCCCGGGCGAAATTATTTTTGCACCAAGGGCAGGCAGTTACAAGCGTTTCAGCCCCGATTTCCCTTACCTCCTCCATGCGCTGGGCCGCCGCCCATGCGGCAAATTCAGGGAAGGCCTCCTTCGTGCCCCGACCGGCACCGCAGCAAAAGGCATTTTCCCGCATCCTGGGCATTTCCACCAACTCCACGGCCGGGATGGCCTTGAGGATATCCCTTGGCTGGGCATAAACACCCTGGGTCCCGCGCCGGCGTTTCAACCTGGGTTCCACGCAGCCCATCCAGCCCCGTTTTCCCTCGTAAGGGATCCAAGGATCGCTCAGGCGTCCCAGACTGCACGCATCGTGGTAGGTCACACGGCTGCTCAACGGCTTCTTAAAGGTCAGTGCCCCGTCTTTTAGCTTCTCATCCACCAGTTCCACCAGATGAACCACCTTAAAGCCGAGTTCCTCGGTGGAGATCTCCAGCATCTTGGGCACATCCACCTTCCACATGCGATAGCCCTCGGCACAGCTCACAAGCAGGATCTTGGCCCCGGTCCTACGCACCTCTTCCAGATTCCGGCGGGCCAGCTCACGGGCCTGATCCAGGAGACCCACGGAGAACAGGATGTTGCCGCAGCACCATTCCTCGGGCATAAGCATGAAGTCGATCCCGGCGGCCTGAAGGATCTTGACGGTCGCCCGGGCAATCTCCGCGTTGGTGTAGGAAGCGCTGCAGCCCGCAAAGTAGAGCACATCCGCCTTCTCGGCCGGGGCAATGCCTTCCGGCATCCACGCCCTGCGCTTGTCTGGTTCGGCCCCGAAGCTGTTGTGATACTGCTCAATGTTGCGGGCGATCTTTTTGTGGGCAGGCATAGGCCCCACACCGTCCTGGACCGCCTTCACCCGCAGGGATTCCAGGGCCAATTCGATCTCCAGATCCAGGTTACGCTTGCACCCCACATCGCAGGCCCCGCACAGGGTACAGGCATAGACGACCTCCAGGGCCTTTTCATTCCATTCCAGCAGGCCTTCTGCCATGGCATGACCGATCCGCATCTTTCCATAGGCCCCATAGGCATCGAACTTATACATCGCAGCGCTGGGGCAGCGTGTCATAAACCTGGCCCCCGGCATATAGGTATGATCGACCCACGTGCAGCCCTTGCATTTTATGCAACGGCTCATATCATAGACAAAATTCTGTATATCGGCGATATCGAACTTAAACTCCGATTTCGGCCGGCAATAACGCACAGGGAGTTCGGCAGTCATGAGTTTCCTCCTTAAAAACAGAGGGTTGAGGGGTTCATGATGTGATTCGGATCAAAGACCTTCTTGATCCGTCGAAGCTGATGGGCATAGGCGGCGGCCCGTTCATACACGATAGGCGCCAGGTCTCCGTAAGGACGCGTAAAAACCGCGCCCTCCTTCAGCAGTTCCTCAGCAGCCTCTCGGTACAGAGCGCGAACGGCGTCTATCTCGGCACGATCTTTCGGATCGTAGAAGAAACTGATCTCCGGACGGCAGGCCCTATTGTGTTCAATGGGCTGGACATAGATGCCTAAATTGTCAGGCAGGAGACCATAGCAGTTGGCGATTTCCTGCACCCTGAATATGAGCGAAGATGCGTTGATAGGCCGGGTATGGAAAAACAGGCTCTGGCACCCTCCTTTAACGCAAAGTCTCCAGTGGGGACGATCGGCCGGCCAGGGGGTGCGCAGGAGCCGCAGCGCCTTTTGCCTGAGCCCGGAGAATCCAGGGAGGTTTTCTCCCAGCCTTACTTCCGAGAATTCGTTCTTAATGACCTCATTTAGGAAATTCTGCTCATAGGCCAGCTTCTCCTCAGGCCGACGTTTGAGTCCGCTCAGGACCAGGATCAGGGTCCACGGCGGAAGGGTCGCCCTCAGACGTTCAAAGTCGCCGGGCCATTCCTCTGTTAGGATGGCGGCCAGATCCACGTTGTTCAAGATCAGCACCTCCTGACCGATACGCCGCGGCAGGATGCGATAGAGAAAATCATTGGCCGCATCGAGGCTGTCCATGGGGGCGAAGAGGACCTTATCCATCCTGGGGATGGATTCCATCTTGAGGTTGGTCCAGGTAACCACGCCCATGGTCCCCTGGGCGCACTGGAAAAAACGGTAAAAATCCAGCCCCGGACCCGACGGGTTGTCCCCCCGGGAAGGGGAATCTGGATAGCCGTTCACGCTGGCCGAACCCAGGCGAAAGATCTCGCCCGTAGGCCAGACCACCTCCATGGCCTGCAGCGGCTCCCCGTAATCATAAACCTGATTGACCGGCTCCTCCCGTTCCAGAAAATCGGTAAGAACCGATCTCTCGGCCGGGGGCGTGAGGGGCATAATCACCCGATATCCCTTGAGAGCAAGTTCCTGGGTCAACTGACCCCAGGTTACCCCGGCCTCAAACCGCACCCGCCGGTTGTCAGCATCAATCTCCAGTATCCGGTTCATCCGGCTCATGTCCAGGACCACCCCGCCCTCCTTGGGAATTGCGGCCCCATAAAAATGGACCCTGGAGCTACAAGGCGTGACCGGCACCCGGTGTTCATTGCACAGACGAATAACAGCGGCAACCTCCTCGGAGGAACCCGGTTTTACCGCGCAGAGGGCCGCCCCCGGAGGGACGTAGCTGTAATCGCTTTCATAAACCCGCAGCGCAGCAGGATCATCTACGTAGTTGCCCCCCCCCACGATTTCGGACAATTGCCTGGAAATGTCCATGATTGACCTCCATGCTTTAGAAGATGCTTAGTTAGTGTGTGAACGAAAACCAGGATTTTTCGTCAAGGTCAAGGAAGATCAAAATTTTAACCGCAGGAATATACGGAATATTTCGAGCATTAAAATTTTTATCTGACGCAGAGATTGGCGAAAAAGACGGTTTTCGTTCGGGCACTAGTTAGCTTATTGACATTTAATATGTGAATAGTTCAGTCCTTTACCGTTTTTTAAACTTTCTGTCAAGATTTTTTTTGTTGCTCGAGGCTACCTGACCCTTCCTCCCGGGCACCCCTGGGGTCTCTCACCAACCTTGACCAACAATCTTGGCTGCGCTCCCCTTCAAATCCCTCATTGGTTTCCCGGCAAGCGGCTTATCCCTCCTGGGCCACCCCATGGGACTTTCTTCGGGCACGCTTGCCCTAACCTGCACATTAACTCCTTTCAGGTCCGTGAGCGGACTTTCCTGCCCGGCGCGTTTTGGATGGAACCTGTTTGCTTGCGGCTGTCAGCCCGCCCCTATCATCTTTGCCTCTAATTTTTCTGCAACGTGCGAAATATTTCAAACTTGACGGTCTCTGCCTCCCGGCCAAGACGGGACAACAAAATGAATATCTAACGCTCGGCGACCGCCCCCGGGCTGTATTCGATTTTTCCCGCCCGCGCTATGGGGGTCACTGGCTCCCCTCCATGACGGGACAATAAAATGCATACGTAACGCTCGGCGACCGCCCCCTGACTCGTAATAGTCTTTATGGAAAGGCGGCAAAGGACTACCGTCTTATGAAAGACTGTCCTCGGGGCTGGATCAGAACGAATTCCAGCGCTCTGCCGCCGTCCCCACGAGCTGTATACGGTTTTTGTCCCGCCCCACGCCTGTATTCGATTTTTCCCGCTGGCGGTATGGGCGGCTCTGCTTCCCGCCCGCGCTATGGGGGTCACTGCCTCCCCTCCAAGACGGGACAACAAAATGCGTACGGAGCGTTCGGCGACCGCC
>JAGHEC010000173.1 GCA_021159525.1 Deltaproteobacteria bacterium
CTATGGGGGCGCTTCATCGACCGATTGTGGTCTGTCCGGGCGAAATTATAAGTGCTTGGGATCAATGGTGGGCAGCATAACCATCACTGTAACAGCATCCAAGGGGGCTTGCACGCCCGCCAGTGCATCGGTGACGGTACCCTAAAAGGGGAGACTTGCGGCGATGCAAGCGACAAGGTCAGCAGCCTGTATGAGCTGTTTTCAAGCCGCGACCATGATCAATGGGTCATGCTGTTGTCTTGGAAATTTGGATTGACAGCACCAACAGAAGCAGAAGGTTTGTGCGCAATGGATATTCCCAACAGCCATCAGAATCAAAATGGGGCCGCTCTTGTAATTGCTCTCATGTTCCTGGCCATTGTGGCGCTGGCCGGTAGCACGGCGGTGATACTGACAACAACCGACATCCAGATTGGCGGTAACTACCGGAAATATACCCAAACATTTTACAATGCCCAGGCAGGGGTCCAATTTGTCATCGGCACTCTTGAAAATGATCTGAAAAACGATACCACCCTGGCAAACGGCACAAGCGATATCCTTCCGACAACAGTGGGAGGATCGGAGCCCTTTACGGCAAGGCCCTCTGGCTACAAACTCACTATCTCTGACATCACCATGGTCTCTGATTCGCCAGAGACCTATTCCTTTACCAGTACATGCCAAGACCCGGATGACGGGTCTACAGTGCAAATAGAAGTCCAGTTCAGGAAGGCCGATTTTGACCCGGCCTTCAACGTGGGCATCCTCTCCGACGGGGACATCACCATTCACGGAGCGCCGAACATTACCGGGGGCATGCATGCCAATGGGAATGTTACGCAGACCGGGGCAGGGACCATCGACGGCGATGTGAGCGCTCACGGCAGCGTGAGCGTCGGTTCTGCCGTGTCGGGGAGCGAGACGCCCAATGCCGATGAAATTGATGTGCCCCTGCCTACAGGAGACGACTTCGATGCGTGGCGCACCAGGGCCCAGACGCCCCCTAACATCTACCATGCAGGTCCCTCTTATACCTATTCTGACTCCGGGGATCAGTCTCACAAAATCGTTTTCGTGGATGGCGATATAACCGTGTCGGGGAGCGCACTCCAAAATGTCACCGTTATTGCGACCGGGGACATCACCGTTAGCGGATCGTCAAACATGAACTCAGACGGAGGGATCGGAACGGCAATGATTGCCGGGGGCGATATCACATTTAATGGTTCCAGCCATCTCTACGGCGTATTCTGGTGCAATGGCGATTTTAGGTGCAATGGAGCGGGAACACTGGAGGGATCCATTGTGGCCGGCGGGGATATCAGGAGGAACGGGGTGTTCAATTTTGTGCAGAACAACCAACTCGATAATGAAAATCTGCCCCCCGGAAATGAATGCGAGGTCATCACATGGAAGGACCTCTCCGCGAATTAGGCCTCAGAGAAAGACAACATCGGCGAGAAATAATTTGAAAGGGCCCGGATCAGGGGGCTTGGGCCGTGCCATTCCACCAGCCAGGCAGACTTCCTTCATGCTGCGCCATAACCCTTTCCCGAAGTTCGGTGAGCTTTTTTTGCAGAGTCAATAACCGGTCCCAGAATTGCTTCTTTCTCTGCGTGTCGTGGGCGGCCTTTGCCTCCTTGAAGGCCTCGGTGGCCCTTTCCATTTCTTGCATGATCTCTCTTTTTTCTTCAAGGAATGCCTTTATCCTGGCGGCCTTTTCCTGATCGCTCTCACCCGCTGGCTCTTGAAACGCGGGTGCAGGTCGTTCGCCTTCCTTTTCCTTCGGCGTATCAGCGACCCCTCCTCTTTTTCCGGCCGCGGAAGGTTCTTCAATAATGCCCTGAGAGGCATGAGAAGCGACCGGTTCCCCGGTTTTTGCCTCGCCCGGGGCTGTAGCAATCGGTTTATCGGCCGGTACCCGCGTTTGCTCAGGCGTTTCAACGATCTCCTCGATGCGGCTCACCCGGCCTTTTTCAATTCCGATGAACCCCCCGTACCGTTTGAATAGGATCTGATCCCCTTGTTCAACGTATTGGTCCACGAGAAACCGGGCCCCGTCCTTCAGGTGAATGATGTGTCCGGCAAAGGCGGGGGCCTGGAGGAGGAGCCAAGTGGCAGCAGCGAAGGCGATCCATGTCTTTTTCATGGGACAATCCTCTATTGACAGCTCGGAGCTCGAAGCTCAAAGGGAAGGAAGTTATCAGTTAATGGTAAACGGCATTAACTAAGGGGCTGGATTTTTGAGATCATACAATTACCTCTCAAAACTTCTTACATCCCTGGGACGAACGATCTAGAATTCTCGGCGGTCAGTCGTGAGGATGGTCCCTGCGCGCAACCTTTTAGCTATTGCAATCACCGCTGTATCCACAAAGTCAATCCGCGCATCGCCGTATTGCTGAAGAAACTCCGCCGACCGACTCACATGGCCGAGTTCGATTGCGATCAGCCGATATTTTGTCCTTGCCAGATCCAGCAAAAACTTGATGTGGCCCGGCTGCCCCCGGCCCGTGTAAGAATGTAGGCCGCTTCTGCTTCTTACCCTACGTCTTGTCGCTGTCAAAGTCAACGCGCTAAAGCTGCAAGTAACCGTTCACGGGTGATTTTTGGTCAAATTTGGGATTGTCTGGCTTACGTAACAGCTCAATGAACAGGGGCAGGAGGGTTTTTCTTGGGCCTTCCCGGCAGTCGCGTCAGAAAAACCCTCCTGCCCTGGCACTACGTTCGCTTTTATCCCCGGAATTATTGAGGTGATACGATTTTCTCAGCCTGGGGAGAAGGAGCAAGAACGCGGAAGCGAGAGCGGGCAGGGGTCTTGGCAAGGCCGAACTCAGAACTTTACACAGGTCCCGGTTTGTGCCATATCTATAAGAGGCATTACCCAATTTGAGAGATATCGGCGCCTGTGCCGCTGACACCGGCCAGGCCCGGACTATATGGTAAGGCAGGGATCTCTCATAAATCGAAACAGCAAAGGAACGAACCAAATTTTTGATGGATGATATCGGGGATGCCGAGCGGATCAGCATGGTCAAGGAGATATTCTCCACCATCATCGGGAGATATGATTTCCTGAACCATGTGTTGAGCCTGAGGCGGGACATTGCCTGGCGCCGGTTTACCGCAGGGCAGATGCGGCCCTTCAGTACGCGCAGCTTCCTGGATGTAGCCGCGGGGACCTGCGACCTGTCCATTGAGGCGGCGATGCGCCATGCGGGCCTCCAGGTGGTGGGGGTTGATTTTTCTCAGGCCATGCTGGATCAGGGAAGGGATAAGCTCGCAGAAAGGGGCCTCGGGGGAAGAATTCACCTGATCAGGGGGGATGCCCTGTGCCTGCCCTTTGCAGAAGCCAGCTTTGATGCGGCCGGCATGGCATTTGGTATCCGCAATATCCCGCACAAGGTGAAGGCCTTGAGGGAGTTGAGACGGGTGGTCGTGCCGGGGGGCCAAGTGCTGATCCTGGAACTGTCGTTCCCCCAGACCGGGTGGTTCCGGCGGTTTTATAACCTTTATTTGAACAGGCTGCTTCCCCGGGTGGCCGGGGCCTTTTCTCCTAACCCCCCGGCCTATCGGTATTTAGCTGAATCCATCATGGATTTTCCATCCGTGGTTCAGTTTGCCGGGATCATGCGGCAGGCCGGGTGGACCGAGATCCGTGCCTATGCCCTGACCCTGGGGATATGCCGTCTCTTTTTGGGCCGCAAGCCCGAACCATAATCTCCCGGGGCGGCCGCCGAGGGCTCCGTATGCATTTTGTTGTCCCGCCGGATAAGATGATATCGAAAGTTGTACAACGTTATGGGCGTGCGGGGGTGGGGGTCACTGGCTCCCCTCCAAGACGGGACAAAAACCGGATACAGCTCGTGGGAACGGCGGCAGGGCGTTGGAATTCGTTCTGATCCAGCCCCGAGGACAGTCTTTCATAAGACGGTAGTCCTTGCCGCCTTTCCATAAAGGCTATTACGAGTTATGGGGCGGTCGCCGAGCGTTACGTACGCATTTTATTGTCCCGTCATGGAGGGGAGCCAGTGACCCCCATGGGCAAACTTGTTCGCACGATGCAGAGA
>JAGHEC010000060.1 GCA_021159525.1 Deltaproteobacteria bacterium
GCCGGGGGCCGGGGCGGTTGAGGCTGCTCTTTTCGGGAAATGGAAAAAGGGCATGGCCGGGCGTCGTCTCCTGGTTTCCCAAATGACAGATGATGCGGGTCGGGCCGTTGAGGTCCTGGTGGAACCGGTTGCAGCCAGGCGCCTCCTCTACGTGTTCGGGGCCGGCCATGTATCCCGGCAGATTGTGCCCCTGGCGGCGCGCGTCGGCTTCCGGGTGGTGGTGGTGGACGACAGGGAGGACTTTGCCGATCCGGCCCTGTTTCCTGAGGCGACAGAGGTGAGGTGCATCTCTTTTGAGGGCGTTATGGGACAGGTTCCTGTTGACGAGTCCTCTTTTGTGGTCATTGTGACCCGCGGGCATGTGGGAGATAAGACGGTTCTTGCCCAGGCCCTCGGAACGAGGGCCGCATATATCGGTATGATCGGGAGCAGGCAGAAGCGGGAGGCCATTTACCAGTCTCTTTTAGCCGAGGGATTCACGCAACAGGACCTTGAACGGGTCCATTCGCCCATCGGGCTGCCCATTGGTGCGGAGACCCCGGAGGAGATTGCAGTGAGCATTGTGGCCGAGCTGATCCAGACAAGGGCCGAGCGTATCAAGCCAGAAGACTGAAAATGGGGCAGACAAGGGGCTTGCCGACTCAAGTGGTTGAGGCATCATGATGGAAAACAGTTATCAGACGTGGCTTTGGGAAAAGAGAGGGGAGGCGTGCGTCAGGAATCTCAGGAAACACGGGTTTGACGCCTGTTTGGTTCATTCCCGTGATGAGGCAAGGGAGCTTGTCCTGGGCATGATTTCAGGGTATGAGACCTTCGGGTTCGGGGGGTCTGACACCATCCGCTGCCTGGGGCTGGTGGAGGCCTTCAAGGCCGCGGGCAAAACCGTGTATGACCACTGGCAGGACGGTCTCACAAAGCAGGAGGACCTGGAAATTCGGCTTCAACAGGGCAGATGCGATTGTTTTCTGTGCAGCGCCAACGCGATTGCCGTGACAGGCGAGATCATCAACGTGGACGGGATCGGCAACCGGACAAACGCCATGACCTTTGGCCCCAAAAAGGTCTTTATCATTGCCGGCATGAACAAGGTGACCGCGGACCTGGAATCCGGGCTTAAGAGGATCAGGGAAGTGGCCGGTCCCATGAGGGCCCGAAGCCTGGGCATGGAAACCCCCTGCGCCGGGACCGGGATCTGCACCGACTGCAATGCGCCTCAGCGGATTTGCCGGGCCACGCTCATCCTTCACCGCAGGCCCCTCCTGACTGACATATCGGTGATCCTCATCAACGAATCCCTGGGATTCTGATCATCACCCCGCATGATGCTCCCACGCACCTCCCCGGCAGGTTATTCCGGGAACCTTTACCGGAGACGGGTCGGGGTCCGGTAAGGCGTTATGCCCGAGATGGACGCCCGGTCCAGGCCGGGGGCCGGCCGTGGAAGAAAGGGAATCGGAGACATTGGGGATGAAGCAGCCCATCTGGTCGATCAAGGACCTGATCGACCTGGAATACTTTCTTGATCGGGACGAGCGTGAAACAGACGCAGCCGAGCTGGCCGAGCGGGACCGGGCCATCTTTCTTGATAATATCCAGCCTCTGGAGAAGCAAGAGGGGGGCCTTGGGCCGCGCCGGATCCTTCGATGCTGGCTCCAAGAGCGCAGGAAATTGGAGAAACGGGCAGAGGCCGGTTTGAGGACCGCTCTCCCGGGGGAGACCTTTGCCGATATCTACCGGCTGATGGGGTGGGGTTTCCTGATCGCAGGGATCCTGTCAGGTTCCGGGATGGCCTTTTCCCTCCTCAACTATCGCGGGACCGAGCCCCTGAATGTCTCGGTCTATCTGGCGGCCCTGGTCCTGTCCCAGTGTGTGGCCCTGGTTTTTCTTTTGATCGTGCGGGCCATTCGTAGGGTGAGGCGGGCGTCCTTTGAAGGCTCGATTGTCTTTACCCTGGTCAGCGGGCTCATGACCCGACTGATCCTCCGGATAAAGGAGGGGGCCGTAAGGGGGATGAAGGGCTCGCAGCGGGAAGGCCTGGGGGCGGTCCTGGGCCTTATCCGGGGAAGGCGGCGTGTATATGGTTCCATCTTTTACTGGCCCGTATTCATCCTCTGTCAGATCTTCGGGATCGGGTTCAACATGGGGGCCCTGGCCGCCACATTTTTGAAGGTGTTGGGATCGGATATCGCGTTTGGGTGGCAGTCCACGGTCCAGTTCAGCGATCAGGCAGTCTTCAGGATCGTCCGGATCATCTCCCTTCCCTGGTCGTGGTGGGTCTCGCCCGAGATTGCCCATCCCTCCCTTTCCGAGATCCAGGGGAGCCACATGATACTGAAGGACGGCATCTACCACCTGGCGACCCGGGACCTGGTCTCCTGGTGGCCTTTTCTCTGCCTGGCCGTTCTGACCTATGGGCTCATGCCAAGGCTGATCCTCCTGGGCACGGGGCTTGTTTCCGAGAAGAGGGCTCTGTCGCGACTGACCCTGGATCATGCGGCATGCACCAGGCTTGTGCATCGTCTGACCGGGCCTGTTCTAATCACCCGGGCCGTGACCGCGCAGGACCGGGAGGCCGGGGAGGGCGGGATGGCTCCTGACCGGTCTCCTGATGCCTGGTGTCTGAGCCAGGGAGACTCTGTGCGGCCGAAAGGGGTTATTGTCTTGATTCCTGATGATATTTTTGAGGCCCTGGAGGATACCGAGGTGCAATCAGCAGTTTATAGGACCCTGGGGGGGTGTGCCGTGCAGAAAAAGATGCGCATTGGTCAGGACGTGGAGGATGAGGCCAGGGTCATAGAGGAATTGCGGGGATTCAGAGAAAAGGGCCGATTGGAAGGTCTTCTCCTTTTTCAGGAAGCCTGGCAGCCGCCCATCCTGGAATTGATTCGCTTTATCCGGGAGCTGCGGACCGCTGCGGGAGACCGGACCATGATCTATGTGGGTCTCGTAGGCAGACCCAGACAGGGCGCCGTATTTACCCGTCCCGGAGAGAGGGATTCCGCGGTATGGCGACAAAAACTGAAGGCCCTGGGCGATCCCTATCTCGGGGTGGAGGAACTGGCAGCCAATGATCGGTGACGGAGTTCCCGAATTTGCCGTTGTAGGGCACCCCAATGAGGGTAAGTCTGCGGTTGTATCCACCTTGGCCGAGGACGACACGGTCCGGGTGACTCCCTATCCCGGAGAGACAGTGGCGTGTCAGACGTTCCCGGTGGTTGTTGACGGAAAGGCGATTATCCGCTTTATCGATACCCCGGGTTTCCAGAACCCGAAAAGGACCTTCAAGTGGATAAAGGGCCGGCGCGGCGATCCGGCCCGCGTGCTCTCGGCCTACCTCCGGGCCCATGCCCACAGGCCCGATTTCAAAGACGATTGCCGGCTCCTGGAACCCATTGCTGCAGGAGCAGGGATCATCTATGTGGTGGACGGGTCCCGGCCGGTCCGCAACCTGGACCTGGCGGAGATGGAGATCCTCCGTCTGACCGGACGCCCCCGCATGGCCGTTATCAACTGCAAGGAGCATGAAACCGCCTACATAGAGACCTGGAAGCATGAATTTCGCAAGCATTTCAATACACTCCGGGTTTTCAACGCCAACCGGGCCACCTATGCGGAACGGATCGAACTCCTGGAGACCCTCAAGGGAATTGACCAGGACTGGGGGCCGGCCCTGGAAAAGGCCATTGCTGCATTCAGGGCCGACTGGGACCGCCGAAACATCCAGACGGCCCATATTATCTGCGATATGATGGAGACATGCCTCACCTATTCCATTGTCCGGTCCTTTACGGAAAAGACCGGGGAAAAGGACCTGAGGGAGCGTCTCCAGCGGGAATATGCCGCATCTATTGAAAAGATCGAGCAAAAGGCCCACCAGAAGATCCGCAGGCTTTTTAAACACAATATCTTCAACTATGCCCTTCCGGCCCATTCCCTTGTAAACGAAGCCCTTTTCAGCAAAAAGACCTGGCAGTTCCTGGGCCTTGCCCCCAAGCAACTGATTGCCGCTGCCGGCATAACCGGGGGCGCGGTAGGCGCGGCCCTGGACCTGGCCGCAGGCGGGCTGAGCTTCGGTGTTTTTACGGCCGCCGGCGGTCTCTTGGGGGTCGGATGGGCGGCCCTGGGCGGGGCCAGGCGTCTGGCCCGAATGAAGGTAGTAGGGCTTCCCCTGGGCGGGGAGCAGATCCAGGTCGGTCCCATGGAGAACATTCAATTCCTCTATGTACTCCTGGACCGGGCCCTCCTCTTTTATTCCCACGTGATCAACTGGGCCCACGGTCGCCGGGACTCCCCCCCTGCAGAGAAACGATCTGATAAGCCTGTCAAGGCAGGGCTGACCTTTGAGTGGGACGACAAGAGGCGCAGGATTTGCCAGACATTTTATAAGGCCGTACGCGGCAAAGACGACCGGCAGAAGACAGCCTCCCGCAAGGCCTTGATCGAGATGATCGAGGAGGTATTGCTGGAGATATTGCACAGCGAGAAGACGTATGGCATGGTCGGAAGATAACGGAATGGAAAAACCATCCAGACCGATTCAAGTGATCGGCCTGGGTCAGGTCTGCGTGGATTATCTGGGCAGCGTGCCTTCCAGGTGGTTGCCAGGGATACCACCGGCGCGGGCGACGTTTATCACGGCGCATACATCTATGGTCTGCTTAGAGGATGGGACACGGCCCGGTGCATGGAATTCGCCTCAGCTGCCGCAGCGGTCAAGCGCCGGAACGGCGGGGGATGGCAGGGCGTTACGGATCCGTTCATGGTGAGGGAGGCTGCGGGCAGGGTTTTCGCCCATGATCACCATGGCCCTCAGGTTTCCCTTCTCTGCCTCCCGGATCATGCGTATGGCGTTCAGGCCCGGGTCCGGAGAGAGCTTTACAGGCCATTCGTGTTCCCATCCCCTCCGGCCGGAGATATCATTGCACTCTCTTGTCGCTGGCAATGGCGTCTTCTCAATAAAACGGGGTAAGCGGCCCAATTGGCTCACCCCGGAATATTGAGATGATACTGCAATGTGATAAAAGATCGCGTAAAAAGACAGGCATCGGGGGAGTGAAACCTTTTCGCACAGGCCGTCTCTTGAATGGGCAACACATGAAGGAGGTCAAACCATGACCCGGGATATATCACGAAGGACGTTTCTTAAGGGGGGCCTGGCTGCAGCGGGGGCCCTGACAGCCTCCTCGCTTCCCCTCCCCAGTTCAGTAAAAGGGGCCTCCGATCAGGAACTGGCAACCCTGATCGACATCCGCAAGTGCATTGGGTGCGAGGCCTGTGTGGAGGCCTGCAAGGAGGTCAACGAGTCCAAATTCCCGGAGCCGGAGCAGCCTTTCCCCAGGATGTATCCCAGCCGGGTTAAGGTCTCTGACTGGTCGGACAGACGGGATGAGGTGGATCGACTAACACCCTACAACTGGCTCTTTATCCAGGAGGCCACGGTGACGGTGAACGGCAGGGAAGAGACCTACACCATCCCGCGTCGCTGCATGCACTGCCAGAACCCGCCCTGCGCAGACCTCTGTCCATGGGGGGCCGCCCGAAAACTGAAAAACGGAATTACGCGGATCGATGCCGATATCTGCCTCGGCGGGGCAAAATGTGCGAAGGTCTGCCCCTGGCATATCCCTCAGCGCCAGACCGGCGTTGGACTCTACCTGGACATCTTTCCCGGTTTTGCCGGCAACGGGGTTATGTACAAGTGCGACCGGTGCTACAACCGGATCGCGGAGGGGAAGCTCCCTGCCTGCATCGAGGTGTGTCCGGAACACGTGCAGAAGATCGGACCCAGGGATGAGATCGTCAAGGAGGCACATGCCATTGCAGAGGAAATCAACGGTTATATCTACGGAGAAAAGGAAAACGGCGGGACCAACACCATCTATGTGTCGCCGGTCCCCTTTGATCTGCTGAATGCTGGCATCGAAAAAGGGCCCGGGAGACCGGGGCTGCAACCGGTCGCGGACAGCATGGCCCATGCGGACAACCTGGCAAAGGCCATGGTGATCGCGCCCATGGCCGGCATTGCTGCCGCTGCCGGAAAATTTATCGCCACTGCAAAAAAGGCGACCCGCTTGAAGGAGGAAAACCAATGACATCAATGGCGCAGGCATCAGGGGTCGGCACGAAATGGCTCAAACGGTTTTATGTCTTCCTGTTTGCGGTGATGGCATTTACCGGATTCGGGCAGATGCCCATTTTCAAACGCTACTATATCTCCGATATCCCGGGGCTGGGCTGGTCCGCAGACTTTTATAAAACACACTATATTCATTACCTCGGAGGCGCTGTGCTGTTGGGCCTTTTGGCCTACTTGATCGTGGATTACCTTTTGACAGGGCGACGCCGGTATTGTCTGACTGCTTCGGCTTGGGCAAGGATCGTCCTCTTGGGGGGAATCGTGATTACAGGGATCTTCAGGGTACTCAAAAACCTCCCGGACGTGGTTTTTTCGCCCGGATTTACCATGCTGATCGATATTGCCCACCTGGGCTTTATGATGGCCTATCTCTTGGCCGGCCTCATCTTCCTTATCTTCAAATCCAGATGGACCACGGGGCTTGATGATTGAGGATGGGTGTTTGTAGACCGGAAAAACCCGACATGCGATAAGGTAACTAATGGACTGTAGATATCACCCCGGCCGTCCGGCCGTTGTTCAGTGTCAGAAAATGAGGGTCGGTTATTGTCAGGAGTGCCTTGAAAACTGCGAGGCCTGCACCGACCCCTGCACCTATTGCAAGTTTCGATCCCAGTGCATTATCTGGGAGATGTGCCGAAAGAGCGCCAAAAGATACCGGCTCGAAAAAGAGGCCAAGGGGTTGGCTGGATAACTGCGCCCTCCCGGCAGTCGCGTCAGAAAAACCCTCCTGCCCCTATTTATTGAGCTGTTACGTCATGACGTTATCCGTACGACCCCGCGGGTGGTCTGTTTGGGCGTGTTAAGCGATAAGATATGCGCAGTCCGGGGATAACTGTGTCTCCGGGAGTCGTGAAGGGCTATGATCCCCTTATAAGGGAGTATATCCGCACAGGCCCGCCCATCCC
>JAGHEC010000094.1 GCA_021159525.1 Deltaproteobacteria bacterium
GTTCTGATCCAGCCCCAAGGACAGTCTTTCATAAGACGGTAGTCCTTTGCTGCCTTTCCATAAAGGCTATTACGAGTCTCGGGGCGGGCGGCGAACGCTCCGTACGCATTTTGTTGTCCCGTCTTGGAGGGGAGGCAGTGACCCCCATACCGCGGGCCGGAGGTAGAGACCTTCACGCCCGAATTTCTTTATACGTTGCAGGGAAATCACCTATCCCCCAGGGATTCGGCGATCGATACGGTCCGGTCTCCCAGCAGGTTGACATAGCTGCCCAGCTCGTTGTCGTACCATCCGTAGATGACCGCCTGGGTGATGGCGATCCGGGCCAGATCCCCGCTCTTTGAGCCGGGGGCCGGCGATCCAGCAATGGCGCAGAGCTTGTGCAGGTCGATACTGACCTCCGCCGTACGTGTATGGGTTTCATTGGCCTCAATAACAGCCGCAGCCCTGGGAAAGCCGACGATATCCGAAGACACATTCTGTTTGTTTGAGTAATTGAGGTACCCCCGGAGATCCCTGTCAGCAGCTTCCTGGTAGATGCGGTTGATCACATCGCGCCGGATTGGCTCTCCGGTCGGGTCCTCCTGGAGGTTCACCACCAGGATGATCAGCGAACCGCTAGCCGTGGGAATCCGCACCGATTCGGCGATAAACCCGATCTCCTTCATCTCGGGGATCACCAGGGCCAGTGTGTTGGCAGCCCCCGTGGTGGTCAGGATGATGTTGTTCATAATAGCCCGGTTTTTCCTCAGGTCACTGGCCCCGCTCTTGGGAAGACGGTCCAGAACGGCCTGAGACCCGGTGACCGCATGCACGGTGGCCATAGAGGCCGTCAGGATCCGTCGAGACCCTAAGGCCTCCATCAGGGGCTTGATCATATGGGCCAGACAGGTGGTGGTGCAGGAGGCATTGGAGATAATCCGGTGGATGCGCGGATCATAGTCGTTTTCGTTGATCCCCATGATGGTGGTCACCGCATCCCGCGGCATGGGCTCGGCCTTGTCCTTGATCTTGAACGGCGCCGAAACAATGACCTTCTCAGCCCCGCATTCCAGGTGCCCGCGCACCGATCCCTTGGCCGCATCCGCCGGCTGGGTGGGATCCAAAAATCGGCCGGTGGTGTCCACCACCAGCCGGACCCCGTGCTCGCGCCAGGCAATATGCTTGGGATTCCGATTTTTCCTGAGGACCTTGATCCTGACCCCGTCAACCACGAGGACCCCCTCGGTTTCGTTCACATCTTGAACCACCGATTCTTTGGCAGTGTGCCCGCGCAGATAGACTGAAAGGGATCCATACGTGGAATCCCTCTCCAGGTAGTGGGCCACATCCTCAAGCGATGACCCCACCTCCCGGCCCACATTAACCACCAGCTCATCAAAGGCCTTGCGGGCAACATGGCGCCACACAGTCAGCTTGCCGATCCTTCCCAGGCCGTTCACTCCCAGCTTGACGGCTTTTATGGTCGAATTGTCAGCGCTGTTCATGTCTCTACCTCCTCTCCATTCGTTGGATATTCATCCTGCCGGCGTATACCGACCCTTCCAGGCCGTCCATACTGATCCAGTCCCCGGATGCCAACCGCCTGCCGTCAAAGGAACAGATCCGCTCATTTTCCATGCAGATCAGACCGGGAAAGCCCACTACGCAGGTCTTGTCCAGCCGATGGGCCACAATGGCCGCGTGAGAGGTGGAACCGCCCCGGGCTGTCAGGAGACCATCGGCCTCGTAGATCTCCTTGATATCATCGGGAACCGTATCGCTCCTCACCATGATGAGGGCCGTCCGGGGTTCCTTCTCACGCCAGTATTTGATTTCCTCGAGGCTGAAGACCGCCCTTCCCGTAATGGCCCCGCCGCTCACCCCGATACCGTGTCCCAGAAATTCCACATAAGGCTGCGAGGCCGGTTCCAGTGAATCGGCCTTCTTTCTCTCCCGGATGGCCATGTCCCGGGTCTGGAGAAGGTAGAGATTGTGTTGGTGCGGCCCTTCGAAAGTGAACTCGATCTCCTGGGGGCTCCATTTTTGCTCATAGATCAGTTCCTTTGCCATGGTGCGAATGGTTTCGTAGATCTCCGGGAACATGGCTTCCAGAGTGACATCGGCCTCCCTGTTTTCGATTTCCGCCTGTTTCCTGGAGATGGGATGGGTGTTGACCAGCCCGGAAACCACGTCCTCGCCCTGGTTTCCGGGCGTAAAATCGCCCCACAGGAGGATCATGTCGCCCGACCACCTGGGATTGTGCGTAAAAAAGACGCCGGCCCCCGAATCCCTGGAGAAATTTCCAAACACCATGGCCTGGACAGTCACCGCGGTCCCCCAGTCATCCGAGATGCCCATAATCCGCCGGAACGTCTCCGCCTTTGGGCTGTTCCAGGAATCCACGACCTTTTGAATGGCGATATACAGCTGCTCCAAAGGATCGTGGATGATGCCAATGCCTGCCTCCTGGATGAGGGTCCTGTATGCCAGGGCCACATCCCGCATCTCCTCCCCTGAAAAATTGCGCTTGTAGGGCACGCCGATACGTTCCTTGAAGGCCTGAATGACCGCATCAAAAGTATCCCGCGCAAGACCGAAGGCCATGCCGTAGGCCTGGAGGAACCTCCGATAGGCATCCCATCCAAACCATTCATTCCCTGTCCGGTCGATCAGCCCCCCGACCACATCCTCATTGATGCCCACATCCAAAAAGGTATTCATCATCCCGGGCTGCGAGATGGAAGAACCGCTCCTTACGGACAAAAGAAGGGAATTTCCGGGAGTCCCGAACGATTTTCCCGTTGCCTTCTCCAGATCACCCACGGCCTTGGCCACCTGCTCCTCCAGATCCCTCCTGGCGGGTGGGTAACGGTCTATAACCTCCCGACACCGGAAAACCTCGGTGGTGAGGATAAAGGCCGGGGGAACCGGCAGCCCCAATTCCTTCATCTTGGCCAGATTATGGCCCTTGTTTCCCAGGTGGATGATGTCCATCAGGCCCTTTTTGACCGGATGGACGGGCGTCACTGCCTTTTGCGGGTCATAGCTCAGAAGGAGGCTCAGAGACTCCTTAGGAAGCTTGTGGGATTGCTGGTACAGGGTCTTCAGAACCCGGCTCAGAAACAGGTCCAGCTGCTGCAGGCCCACTGACGATGCAATGCGGTCGCGCAGAAAGATCTCCGTCACACGGTAGGCCATCTTGGCAGGGTCTTCGTCCCTGTGATTGAATCGGTATTTCGGGACCAGCCTTTCATGGGGCATGTGGGCCAGGATCTTGAGAAGGTTTTCCTCATGGATGTTGTTGAAGTAGTCGCTGACCATGTGCCCCACGATCTGGGAAAAGCGGCGAAAGATGTCCAGGTACTGGGTGCAGGAAAATCCCCTCATCTCGAGGGATGTGGCCAGCAGATCCATTTGCTGGGCCATCTCCACGGATGTGATGCCGTCAATCCTGAGTGCCCGGTCAAAGAGGTGAAGGTCCTCATGGATCTGATGGAAGGTAGCCTTTGTAATAAGCTTGAAGTCCATCTGTTCCACCATGTCCTCGAGGCAGGCGTTCAGGAGGGCCTCGAGACGGAAGCTCAGGCCGAGGGCCTCAAACTTGAGTTCATGATAGCTGCCGTACATGGACGGGATATCAACCGTAAAGTGCCGCTTCCGATAGATATCTTCCTTCGGCTCATAACGGTCGGACGAGAGGATGATCTCCTTCAGTCTTTCAAGATACGCCAGCAGACCCTGGATCCGATCCCTCAGATTCGGGGATCCCAGGGCGGAGCGCAAATCGCCCACATCGGGCAATCCGCTCGAACGAAGGCTGGCCAGGTATCCGTCAACCTCATAAAAATCGAGGTGGTATTTCTGGTAGAGGAGCTTGTAGAGATCGATCATCAGGATGACCCGCTCCCGATCCACGTCAGAGGCCCCATCCACCTCGGCAATCGCGTTTTTCAAACGGTTTTTGTCTATCCTGAGAAGCTCGCCAATGCTTTTCAGCCTCATCTCCTCAAAAAGGTATGCCAGGACGCGGTAAACGCCGTCGATGTACAGGCCCTCGGTGGCGATCTGCTCATAGACGGCAGGAGGGAGAAAAGGCCTCAGCCCCTCTTTGTCGCGCGTCTTCCAGAATGAAAGGACCCCCTCGGTGAAAGCAATTATCTGATTGCTGCTCTCCACATGGCTCTGCTTTCGCAGAAAATGGGAGAGGGGATCCTTCCGATGACAGATTTCATCGATCTGGGTGGAGATATCCCGCAGAACCCCTTCGGCCCCGATATCGCTGAAAAAGGCCGGCAGGAGGCGGCCCAGCTGCTTTGCCAGGTTGTATACCGGACCGATATCGGTGTTGAGCAGCCGCGTGATGTCCCGGGGAAACAGGTCCGTATCCCTGATCAGGACGCCGCTGAGTGAGAGATGGATAATGAGAGAGGAAAGGAGCTTCTTGGACCACTTGGGACTCAATTCGATGAGTTCGAGCCAAGTGCGGATATTTTGAATGTGGGCGGCATTGGCCCGTATCTGCCAGTCATCCCCCACCCCTTGGAACTCAGGGGCCTGAAATCCCAGAGAGACTACGCCGTCGATAAAGGCGTCCACCAGATCGCTGTCGTCTGTGTCATAGACCCCGCGCCCAATATTGAGGATGCAGTTGAGACCTGTTACCGGGAATCTTTCGATGTTCCGCCTGAGCGTTCTAAAGATCTTGTTAAGGTATTGCTGAACAACCGGATAGGGCTCGCGGGTAATGATCTGGGCAAAAGTCCGGTTGATCTCCCGCAAGGTCTCCTCGTGGATGGCGGAAAGGCCCGACAGGTTCATGATATGGAGGAGGGACAAAAGCTTCCATTGCTTGGCCAGGTCCTCATCGCCCCGTGCCCTAGCGAGTCTACGGGGAAGCTCCTCATAGTTGGAAACGATCTGACCATATCCCGGCAGCTCCAGCAATTGCTTCAGGACGATCTGAGGCGTCTTATCCCGCAGCTTCACGGCCTCATCCAGATCGTCCAGCCAAGTTTTCAATCGGCCGTGGGACACAGGGTTTAGAATCCCGACCAATTCCTCCCCCCGGACCTCTACCCCGGATTCCCTTTCAAACCAGATGAGGGGATCTTCCTGGTCCAGCCAGTAGCGATAAGTGAATCGGAGATATCGCTCCAGAAGTCGATTCAGAGGGGTGCAGTCCGTGTCCGAGGCGACAGTTCGCCCGTAAAGCCTTCCAATGCGGCTGAGCTGATAAAAGCTCCTGACAAACAGGAAAAAAATCGCTTGGGGGGTCTCCCTGATCCGGTCGAAAACATAATCCACTACCGGCAGCCATTTTGTTAGCGCGTCCCCTCCATCCCTGATGATATGCTCCAGAAAAAGGAGGAGATGGTCGGCCGCATCCGTCTTTACCTCCTCGTCCCGCGATTCTGCAATGGCCTCAAAAAAGATATCGCAGTAAAGGGTTACGGCCTCACCCCCCCTGGGATGGCTTTTCAGGACATGAAAGTAGTTGAGGGCATAGGATCTCGTCTCTTTGACAATATAGGCCCAGTTTCGGTAGGGATGGCATATTTCTTCAAGAAAGGTCTGAAGCCCCAGCTTGACCCCGTAGTATTCGCTCATGACCTCCAACAGAACTTCATACCTGTTGTCAACGGTCACATCGACCCGGGTGCAGGCAAGATTGACTTCAAGGGCCTTGGATTCCATGGTCAAAACTCCCTGGCGAGCCATGCCGTATCACCTCAATAATTAGGGGGATAACTGCGAACCTAGTGCCGGGGCAGAAGAATTTTTCTTCCGCTCCGGGCCTCCGGGCTGGTCTCTTGAGTGACTTATCTGCGGGGGACACCCGCCTGCCA
>JAGHEC010000338.1 GCA_021159525.1 Deltaproteobacteria bacterium
GATAAGTCACTGAAGAGACCAGCCCGGAGGCCCGGAGCGGAAGAAAAATCCTCCTGCCCCGGCGGTACGTTCACTGTGCTTCCCCTAAATATTGAGCTGTTACCCCGTTTCCGTTCAGGGCCACTACAATCTGATACCCCTCTGCCTCGCCCAGGAGGGCCCGCACCCCGTAGACCTGCTAAATGGCCTCGGGCCTAACCGCCTCCTTCCGGTGCAGCAACCCTTTGTAGGAAGCCGCCAAGTTTCCCCGGGCCGGGGCCCTTGCCGGGCCTTGGACAATCATAATCCTGCGCAGTCCCTGCACAAATGCCGACCATTTATCTCGATTAAACGGGAACGCATGGTGGGCTCGCGGCATTGGTCGCAGGCCACGGACGGTTCGATCACGGCCTTTTCAGGCACAGAAACTCTGACCGGTTTTACGGTAAACAGCTTATCCAAAGGTTTTTCAAGGAGTTCCCTTGCCTCCACAAATTCATCCGCGTCCGGGGCGCTGTACCTGGCGGTCGGGGTGACCTTGTCCTGCATCCCGACGCCGGCCAGGTTCAGGACAAACTCGCCTGTCTCGCTGATGTTTCTAAGGGGGTGTCCCGCTTCTTGGCCGAGGCCGCGCAGATCAGATCCAGGGGCGGAAGAATGGGCATCACACACGACCAGGGAGCGATATTGCGTACCCCGTCCCGGCTGATGGTGGAGATAAAGCTCACGGGAAACGGCATGAGCCCCTCGCGCATAAACGGTTTGAACAGCAAAGCATGCCCCTTTCTGTCAAAAAAAACCACGAAAGCCCTCCTCTTCATGGGAGGTATCACCTTCGTGGTGTTGGATAGTCCGTCTGATGCTTCTTTTAACTGGCCGGGCTTCGTGCCTGCTAAAGACGTTTTGTCTGATGAATTTATAACGAGTCCATTCCCCCTTAACAAGCCGAAAAGCGGAGCCGGCCCAGACTTGGGGGCGAGAAGCGGGACAGACAATGGGGCTGCCACTTTGGCCGGATATGTGGGCCCTTGTCGTGGCGCTGACGCAAACTCACTGGCATCGTCAGGGCCTGATTCAGGGCATGCCTCTCGGCTGGGTCAAGGGTCTCGCTGGGCGAGGACATCCATTTACTTGCCTGCGAAGCGCATGTTACTCATCAGACTTTAATTCTTCTATAAATTGCTTGAGGAATTGATCTTTTTCTTTCCAATCAGGTCCGAAATGATGATCAAAAAACTCCCCAAATTTGGAGAAAAGCCGTTTCCACAGGGATTGGCCTCCGGTCGCAATGATCTCTTCCAGGATTGCTTTTAATTGCGTTACCTTGTCCTTGGGAACAAGAAAAATAGCCCCTAATTCAATAGATTTTTTAAGAGTTTCCGGGCTTAAGGCGTGGGCGGTGAGCATCACCGTGGGAAATCCCTTTGCTACGGAGATCTTCAACAAATCAAACCCATTGACGCCCATGATATCCAGAACCACGATATCATAGGTGTAACTCTGGAGATATTGACGGGCCCGTTCATGGTTGGTCGCCTTGTGTATCAGGCACATGCCCAGTTGCTCTGCAACCGTTTCCAGAATGTCGGGCTCGTCGTCCACCAAGAGCACAACCTTGTCTTTCAGCGGACTTTCCAAATCCATAAATTCTTCTGCTCCTTTTCCTCCCCTCATATCCTTGACCTATCATGTCTCGGGCACAACCTCTCATAGGAAGGGGGATCTCTTTCCATTATATCCGGGCTACCCGACCTGTTAAGCAATAGCACAATATCGTGTCGAGGTCAAAGGACAATGAGCCAATCGGAAGAGGCTATACCATTTCGGACAAAGCGAAACACAATCTCCTGATCAGGTTGGCGGCGATTCGGTAGGTACGGTCTTCAGGGAACAAGGGACTCGGCCCCGCCCTTCGGGGGTTGAATTCGGTCAGATCCAGGCCGATGAGCTTGCTGCCTCTTGAAAGAATTTCCTGAACAACCCCAGTGATTCCGTAGATCTGTCTTTCGTTCAACCCCCGCCAATTCCTGAACCGGACCCCGTCGAGTGCGTTTCCGGCACCCACATCCATGTCGATGGACACATAAATATGGCTCGTCGTCACCCTTCTCAGAATCTGGCGAACTCTGGAAGGGGCTTTGAGGAGGTCCTTCTTGGTGATGAGGGTGGCTCCCCGCTTCTTGAGCCCTGCGTAGAACCCGACGTATCGTTGAATCCGCTCGTCCTTGATTCGGAAGGAGTGTTTGGGCGGATAGTCGCTGATCCCAATGAGATATAGGTTGGAGGCCCTCACGAGGCCTGCCTCCAGCAGGCCCCACACGAACGATGAGGCATTGTATGATTCCGGCCGATCTTTCAGAAAAGGATCGGAGGGATCGTACATGGAATGCGGATTGGCCTCCATATCGTACTGGATAGCCCCGGACAACAGAGAGGCCGGAAGCGCATCCGTGTGGCTGTCCAGGATAATGAGGCTCGTGTCTTCGGGCCTGTACAGCTCCATCAGCTTTTTGAAGACGCCGCCTGTGAGCGAGTGGTCAACAGCCAGCATGCAGGGGATGTGGGGACTTATCTCGCCCACTACATGTTCCCCCAGCATCTCCGCAAAGGCGCAACATCCGTTATTGTCGATAAAGGAGACAAAGTTCTCTGCTGTCATGAGCCCCTTTTCTGTTGGGGGCGGTACGGGTCTGAGCCATTGAGGGACATCGAGCGAGCCTATTTCCTCCCAGAGACAGGGGTCCACCTCCTCACGGATGTAATTCATAACAAAGGGATAAGGATCATCTATGATATCTCCCGCACCCATGCAGGACAGCTTCTCCTGGATGGATTCGTCCCTCTCGTCGCTGTCCAGGGGACAGCCGAAGAAAACCACCTTTTTCTCGTTGATGGACGTCACAGGTTCCGGATCATTTTGTGTTCTTCAGTCGGATCGAAATCCATGGAAGACTTTTAATGCTCAAGGTACACAGATAATGGGCCTAATCCTCCTGAAGCTCTTTCAGGTCCTGATAAAAATCAAGGGCCTCGGGGTTGCTCAGGGCGTCTCTATTGAGGACCGGCTTGTCCTCGATCATCTTCTTGACCGCAAGCTCTACCTTCTTCATGTTTAGGGTATAGGGAACGGCCGGTGTTTCAATAATCTTGGCCGGCACGTGCCGTGGGGAGGCGTTCTGCCGCAGGGTGGTACGGATCTTGTTTTTAAGTTCATCGGTCAGTGCATAACCGGGCGCCATCTTGACAAAGAGGATGACACGCACATCGCCTTTCCAGTTCTGACCCACCACCAGGCTGTCTTCAATCTCGTCGAACCCCTCGACCTGCCGGTAGATCTCTGCGGTCCCGATCCGAACGCCTCCTGGATTCAAGGTGGCATCGGAACGGCCATAGATGACCACGCCCCCTCGGTCATTAATCTCTATGTAGTCCCCGTGTCGCCACACATTCGGGTAAACGTCAAAGTAGGCGGCGTGATATTTTTGGCCGTCGGGATCGTCCCAGAAATAGATGGGCATGGAGGGCGAAGGGGCCGTGCAGACCAGTTCCCCCTGCTGATTGATGACCGGCTTCCCGTTCTCGTCATATGCCTCCACCTTCATGGCCAGGCACCGGCACTGGAGTTCGCCCGCATAGACCGGGCCCATGGGATTGCCTGCTGCAAAGCAACCGTTGATGTCGGATCCCCCGGAGATGGACGCCAGTTGAATATCTTGTTTCACCTCCCGGTAGGTATATTCAAAGCCCTCGACTGAGAGAGGAGATCCGGTGGAAAGAACGGCCTTGAGAGGGGTCAGGTCATAGGTCTTGCCCGGGGTTGCCCCCGCGTTCTGAAGGGCCGCAATATAACCGGCGCTGGTGCCGAAGATGGTGATCTTTTCATCCTGGGCCATCTCCCACAAGGCCCCGGGGTGGGGATGAAAGGGATTGCCGTCAAAGAGAACCAGGGTAGCGCCCACGCTCAGGGAACTGGTGAGCCAGTTCCACATCATCCAGCCGCAAGTGGTAAAATAAAAGATGGTGTCTTCCCGCTTGAGGTCGGTGTGGAGCATGAGTTCCTTCATGTGGTGCACCAGGATGCCGCCGGCGCTCTGGACCATGCACTTGGGAAGCCCCGTAGTGCCGGAGGTGAACATGATGTAAAGGGGATGGTCGGCCGGGAGTTGTGTGAAGGCAATCTCCGGCGCCGGGCCCTTGGACTTGAATTCCTCGTAGGCCACTGCCTTGGGCAGACCGCTGATGTCAGGATCTTCTTCCGTATAAGGCACTACCACCACCTTTTCCACCGACGGGATATCCTTCAGGATCTCCGAGACACGGCCCAACGAATCAAATTTTTTTCCTTTGAAGGAATAGCCGTTGGCCGTAAAAAGGACCTTTGGCCTGATCTGGCCGAAGCGGTCCAGGACACCCTTGATCCCGAAATCCGGGGAGCAGGATGACCAGGTCGCGCCAAGGCTCGTGGCGGCCAGCATGGCGATAATGGTCTCGGGCATGTTGGGCATGAAGCCTGCTACGCGATCCCCGGGTTGCACCCCGGCCTCCCTCAACGATTTTGCCGCCCGCGCCACCTCATCATAGAGCTCCGCATAGGTCATCTGGATGGGATCCTGGCCTTCGCCTTTGAAAATGAGGGCGACATGATCGTCCCGGTACCGAAGGAGGTTTTCCGCGAAATTGAGCTCCGCCCCCTCAAACCATCTCGCGCCGGGCATCTTTGTAAGATCGTTCACCACCCGGGTGTAGGGCTTGGATGCCTTTATGTCAGCAAATTCCCACATGGAGGCCCAAAAATC
>JAGHEC010000285.1 GCA_021159525.1 Deltaproteobacteria bacterium
ATCAGTGGGGGAAGCCGCAGCTCGACGAATGCGAGAATGCCAAAGGGGCAAGCCTGCCCGCCATTGCCTTGTTAGCCATGTTACTTCCTTCTGCCATCGCAGATCCACGGGACGAAAGTCTTGGCAAAAACGCTCAGTTGGCCTTGGCAGGCGGGTGTCCCCCGCAGATAAGTCACTGAAGAGACCAGCCCGGAGGCCAGGAGCACAAGAAAAATCCTCCTGCCCCGGTGATACGGTCGCTGCTATCCCCCTAATTATTGAGCTGATGCCAAGAAAACTTCTTTAAAGCAATACTGCCCACAAAAACGGAATAAACATGACCACAGCCAAACCAAGCTCAATTGCAGAAGAGAGGATAAATAAAGGAAAAAGGCTTCAGGCCGAAGGGGTCCCCCTTTACCCCACGGGATATCGGGTCACCATAAGCTCGGCAGAGGCAAGGAAACGTTATGGTCACATGGATCCCGACCGCCTGGAACAGGAAGATCAGACCTACAGCATGGCAGGCCGGATCATGGCCCGCCGGGATTTCGGAAAGGCCTCTTTTATACACATCAAAGACAGAAAGGGCCGGATCCAGGCCTATATCAGGAAAGACAAGGTCAGTCCGGAGGACTTCAACGTCTTCAAGTTCATGGACATCGGGGACTTTATCGGGCTCAAGGGCAAATTCTTCAAGACCCGCACCGGTGAACTGACGCTTCTGGCAGAGGAGCTGACCCTTTTGTGCAAGTCGATCCTCCCCCTGCCCGAAAAATGGCACGGACTCACAGACGTGGAAACCCGCTACCGGCAGCGATACCTGGACCTCATCATGAATGACCCGGTCAAGGACGTCTTTGTGATGAGGAGCCGCATAATCCAGGCCATCCGGGCCTTTTTCGTTGCCAGGGATTTCCTGGAGGTGGAAACCCCCATGATGCAGCCCATCCCCGGAGGCGCGACAGCCAGGCCTTTCAAAACCTACCATAACGCCCTCGGCATGGATCTCTACCTGAGGATCGCCCCCGAGCTTTATCTCAAGCGCCTGGTGGTGGGGGGATTGGAAAGGGTCTTTGAAATCAATCGGAATTTCAGAAACGAGGGGATCTCCGTCAAGCACAATCCCGAGTTCACCATGCTGGAGTTCTACATGGCGTACGCCACCTATGAGGACCTGATGACCCTCACAGAAGAACTCTTTAACCACGTGCTGAGCCAGGTCCCGGGCCGTACCGTCATATCGTACCAGGGACAGGAGATCGATTTCACCCCCCCCTGGCGGAGGATATCTCTGTTGGATGCGCTCCGGGATATGGGAGGGGTTGACGCGAAGGTCCTCCTGAACAGGGAGGAAGCGGTCAGGGCTGCCTCCAAATACGAGATCGACCTGTCCGGTTCGGAAGAGGGTCATGGGCAGATCCTCACCAAGCTCTTTGATCGGTTGGTGGAGCCGCAACTGATCCATCCAACCTTTGTCACGGGTTATCCCACGGAGGTATCCCCGCTCTCCAGGCGCAACGATCAGAATCCGGATATGGTGGACAGGTTCGAGCTCTTTATCGGCGGGAAGGAGATAGCCAACGCCTTCAATGAATTGAACGATCCGGTGGACCAGAGGGAAAGGTTTCAGAAACAGGCGGCCCTGAGGGATGCAGGAGACAAGGAGGCCCAGTTCATGGATTTGGACTATGTGACCGCCCTGGAATACGGCATGCCGCCCACAGCAGGTGAAGGGATCGGGATAGATCGGGTTGTCATGCTTCTGACCGATTCGCCATCCATAAGAGACGTCATCCTTTTCCCCCAGATGAGACCGAGACAGGAGATTGAGGGGGCAAAGGATTGAGGAGTTGAACGGGATGAATGAAAAATTCGCTTAATTCCTCAATCCCTGTATGCGCAATTCCGCCATCAGGTTAGCATGTTTGAACTCTTTCTGGGCATAAAATACCTCAAGGCCAAGCGAAAGCAGCGCTTCATATCCGTGATTACCCTGATCTCCATACTGGGCGTCATGGTGGGGGTGATGGCCCTTATAGTGGTCCTTTCGGTGATGAACGGCTTCCGGGCCGATCTCATGTCCAAAATCCTGGGGGTCAACTCCCATGTGTTGGTCCTTAACTTGGCGGGACCTTACGGCAATTACCAGCAGGTGGAAGCGGAAGTGATGAAAGAAAAAGGGGTGATCGCCGCCACCCCCTTCATTTTCAGCCAGGTCATGCTCAACAATGCCGGCAATGTGTCCGGTGCAGTCCTGAGAGGGATCGACCCGGCCAGCGCGGCCCGGGTGATCGGGCTAAAAAAGATGATCAAGGAGGGGTCCCTTTCCTCCCTGAAGCAAGAGGGCAATGATTTTCCGGCCATCATCCTTGGGGCGGAGTTGGCCAAACGGATAGGTGCATACACCGGAAGCGTGGTCACTGTGATCTCGCCCGAGGGCAAACTAACACCCCTGGGGAGGACCCCCAACACCCGGCGTTTCAGGGTCTCGGCCCTTTTTGATTCGGGCATGTATGAATACGACGCCTCCATGGCCTACATTTCCATGGCAGAGGCCCAAAAATTCCTGTCCCTGGGAGACAAGGTCACAGGCATAGAGGTCCGGGTGGCGGACGTCTACCAGGCCGACGCCATCGCCAAGGGCCTACAGAAACGCTTGGGACATCCCTTCTGGACCAAGGACTGGAAAGGCATGAACCGGAGCCTTTTCTCCGCGCTCAAGTTGGAAAAACTGACCATGTTTATCATACTGACCATGATCGTGCTCGTGGGGGCGCTCAACATCATCAGCACCCTGGTCATGGTGGTCATGGAAAAAACACGGGACGTCGCCATCCTGAGGGCCATGGGCGCCTCTGCCAGGAGTATCATGTCCATTTTCATGTTTCAGGGTCTGCTGGTGGGCGTGGTAGGGACCATTATCGGCCTTGCCTGCGGACTGGGCCTCTGTGAACTCTTGGCCAGATATAAATTTATCAGCCTTCCCTCGGACGTGTATTATATCTCCACGCTCCCGGTCCAGGTGCAAGCGGCCGATGTATTGTTCGTTGCCGGGGCCGCTGTGGTCATATCCTTTCTGGCCACTCTTTATCCGTCTTGGCATGCCTCCAGACTGAATCCTGTGGAGTCTTTCAGATATGAATAGCCCAGGGCCCCCGGCCGCGCCCGAGGCCTCTCTCTTGACGCTTGAGGAGGTATCCAAGTCCTTTCACCACCATGGCGAGGTCATAGAGGTATTGAAGGGGATCAATCTCACCATCCATCCCGGGGACAGCGTGGCCATCATGGGGGCCTCGGGAGTGGGCAAATCCACGCTTCTCAACATCATGGGAAGCCTCGACCCCCCTTCCCGAGGCGCAGTCCGGTTTTGCGGCGTCAATATGTATGAGATGGATGAGGACAGACTGATGCGCCTCAGAAACAGGGAGATCGGTTTTGTGTTTCAATTTCATCACCTGCTTCCCGAGTTGAATGCACTGGAAAACACCCTGATGCCGGCCCTCATTGCAAGGCATTCAAAACAGCACGCAATCAAAATGGCAGAGGAGGTCCTCTGCAAAGTGGGGCTTGAAAAACGGATGGCGCACCGTGCGGGCGAACTGTCGGGAGGGGAACAGCAACGAGTAGCCATTGCGCGGGCCATGATGATGCATCCCAGACTGATCTTGGGGGATGAGCCTACCGGCAATTTGGACTGGCAGACCGGGCAGGAGGTTGCAGGCCTTCTCTTGCGGCTCAACCGGGAAGAGGGCGTAGCCATGGTAATCGCCACTCACAACCAGCGATTAGCAGAAAAGATGTCCAAACAGATGGAGCTCATAGATGGACAGATACAATAAACTCCCATGCATGGCGCAGGGCCCAAGGCCCCGGACGCCAGGCCTCATGAGTTCCCTTGCGGGAACCCTCTTGATGCAAACACTTCTTTTTCTGCTCGGTCATGTCATGCTTACGCCCATGACCATCGCGGCCGAGGTCAGGCAAACCGTGGCCGTTCTCCCCTTCAAGATCAATGCCCGGGCCCCGCTGGATCACCTCCGGTTGGGACTGCAAAAAACATTCGCCTCACGATTGGAAGAAAAGGGGTTTCAGATAAGCCCGATCGAAGCAGTCAACCAACACCCCGTTGCCTTTAAGCCCGGCCCCACGACCCAGGAACTCATAACCCTCGGAAAAGGGCTTCAGGCTGACTGGATGGTCGCCGGCGCCCTCACTCAGATCGGAAACAAGGCGAGCATCGATTTGAAGGTGATTGACGTCTCCGGCAGGCGATCGCCCTTTTTCATCTTCCAGGTTTCAGAAGACATCGACGAGGTGACCGATACCATGAAGCGCCTTGCCGCCAATGTTTTTGACCGGATCACGGGCGTCCCTGAAATTGATTCAATCCATGTGGCCGGGAACCGGCGCATTGAAAAGGCGGCCATCCTGGCGGTGATCGGCAGCCGTCCGGGGGACCGGCTGAACTATGAGAAACTCGACAGGGACCTTCGCGACATCTACAAGATGGGCTTCTTTGAAGATGTCAGGATGGAGACCCGGAAAGGGCCTTCGGGAACAATCATCACCTTCCACGTCAAGGAGAAGCCCTCCATCGGGAAGATCCTGTTTGAAGGGAATGATGAAGTTGATGACGACGACCTGAAAAAGGAGGTCGGCATCAGCCTCTATTCGATCCTTGACAACAACGAGATCCGCCAGAGCATCAATCGGCTGAAGGAGTTCTACCGGCAAAAGGGTTACTATAATGCCGAGATAGATGCAAGCACCGAACCGATCCCCAACAACGAGGTCATGCTCAAGTACAAGATTCAAGAGCACGACAAGGTCTATATCGAGAAAATCCAGTTTCTTGGAAACAAGCATTTTGAGGATGACGAGCTGAAGGACCTCCTGGAAACCAGTGAAAAATGGTTCCTCTCATGGATCACCAAGGCCGGGATCCTGGACAAGCGCACACTGGAATTTGATGCTCACAAGCTGACCGCATTCTACCACAACCATGGTTTTATCAAGGCCAAGGTGGGTGAACCCAAGGTCGAATACAATGACGAGATCAAGGGCCTGGTCATAACCTTCGAGATCAATGAAGGACGCCAGTACGGGGTGGACAAGGTCGCTGTGACAGGCGAACTGATCGAGCCTGCCGAGGATCTTCTTCAAAAGCTCCAGATCGGCAAGGAGGAGGCATTTAACCGGGAAGTGGTTCGAAGAGACATCATGACACTGCGGGATATATACGCGGATCATGGATATGCCTATGCAGAGATCAGGCCGGTAGTTCAGGAAAACGACGAAACCTTTCTTGCTGACATCGCCTACCATATCTCCAAGGGGCCCAAGGTGCGCTTTGAGCGTATTGCCATCTCGGGCAACACGGTGACGAGGGACAAGGTCATCCGGCGGGAGCTGAAGGTCATTGAAGGCGAATACTTCAGCGGAAAGGGACTTAAAGAGAGCACGGCCAACCTGAACCGTCTCGGGTTTTTCGAGGATGTTCAGATGGAGACGAAGAAGGGCAGCCGCGACGACCTGATGAAGCTGGACGTAAAGGTCAAGGAACGGGGAACCCGTACCTTCAGCGTGGGCGCGGGTTACAGCTCTGCCTATTCCGGTTTTGTCATGTTCGAGATAGCGGATGAGAATTTTATGGGATACGGGCAGAAACTCATGGCCTCAGCCAGGCTCGGGGGCAAAAACACTGAATTCGACATCCGCTTTATGGAACCGTGGCTCTTTGACACCCGCCTGTCCTTCGGCGCGGACCTATACAAGTGGGACCAGGAATATACCGACTATTCAAGAGACGCCCTGGGCGCGGCCCTGAGCCTCGGATACCCCCTAGATTTCATTGACCAGTATACCCGGGCCTACATACGGTACGATTACGACAACTCCCGCATTTACGACGTGCAGGAGACCTCCGGACCGCTCTTTGAAATGAGGGGCCGTAATGTCACCAGCAGCGCCACTCTTTCCTTCAAGCGGGACAGCCGGGACCATCCCTGGAATGCCCAAAAGGGCTCCATAAACGAGCTCTCGGGCCAGTTTGCAGGGCTGGGAGGCAATGAAAAGTTCATCAAATACCGGGCAAGGACCGCCTGGTTCTTCCCCCTGTTCTGGGACACGGTGTTTATGGTGCAGGGGAGATGGGGGTATATCCAGGACAGGGGCAAGCTGTCCGTATTTCAGAAATTCTTCCTGGGTGGCATCAATACGGTGCGCGGATTTGACTATGAGAGCATATCCCCCAAAGACTCCCGGGGCTACAGGGTAGGCGGCACCGGGATGATGTGCTATAATGTGGAATACCGTTTCCCGCTGCTCAAGGAGCAGGGTGTCGTAGGCCTTGTGTTTTTTGACGCGGGCAACGTGTTCGATTCCGACTATGACCGGCCCTGGTCTTTCTCCGGGATCAAGAAATCTGCAGGCGCCGGGGTCAGATGGTATTCGCCCATCGGACCTCTACGGCTTGAATACGGGTGGAATCTGGACAAGACCGGCGATGAATCCTCCGGCAGGTGGGAATTCAGCATCGGGGGCATGATGTAATGGCCAAGGGTCTTTTCTTTTTGCAGATGTTTGAGTCGCCAACCGTCAATATTATTTAATCACATCGGGGGTAACCATGAAAAGGATCAGTCTCTTATTTATCTGCTTTGCGCTGTTTTCAGGCTTTTACCACAACCCTGTGTGGGCCGGGGATATCAAGATCGGGGTCCTCAATATGAAACGGCTTCAACAGAATTCCGCCAAGTTTCAGAAAATCCGGGAAGAGCTGAGGACCAAATTCAACGCCCTCCAGAAGAAGCTGGACGCAGAGAGGGAGCAGATCAACAAGATCGAGGAGGAGCTGCGGAAACAGAGCATGATGTTGAGCCTGGACGCCAAAGAAGACAAGGAGATAGAACTGGGGAAAAAGACACGGCATTACAAATACATGTATGAAGAAGTCACCCAGGAAATGAAAAATGCCGAATATGAGGCCACCAGGAGCGTGGGCAAGGAAATAGAGAAGATCGTAGAAAAGATCGCAAAACAGGAAGGATATACCATCATCCTGGAAGAAGGGACCGTCGGCCTGGTATATTACGACAATGCCATTGACCTGACAGACCGGGTCACCAAGGCATACGATGCCTCCAATTGACAGGAGAGGGCGGCACAAATTGAGCATGACACTGGAGGAAATCGCAAGGGCCGTGGG
>JAGHEC010000270.1 GCA_021159525.1 Deltaproteobacteria bacterium
TGCGGCTTCCCCCACTGATAAGTCACAAAGAGACGGCGCCCTCCCGGCAGTCGCGTCAGAAAAACCCTTCTGCCCCCATTTATTGAGCTGTTACAGTTACCCTTAGTTATACATGGGATGGTCCCAGTCCCGTCTACTGCTCAAGACTGCAGGAATGGCACAGGGAATCGACGCTTTTGGTCTGTTCCCGATTGCCGATGATCATGAGGATATCGCCGGGGAGTATAACCTCGTCCACATCCGGGCTGCCGATGAAATCATCGTCTCTTTGGATGCCGATAATGGTGGCGCCGGTCTTGGACCGGATGCGGGAATCGATGATTTTCTTGTGAGCCAGTTGGCTGCCCTCGTCGACCTGAAGCCATTCGATCCTGATCTTTTTCAGGAATAGTTCCACTCGGTCGTCGGCCACCGGCTGGTAGTCCACGCCCAGAAGGAGGGTGCCGAGTTGCCTGGCTTCTTCGTCGCTCAATCTTAATGTGAAATCCGGTTCATCCTCGTCAGAACCGGCGAAATAATATAACTCCCGTTGTCCGCTCTGATGGAGGATCACCACGAGGGTCTCTTCCTCTGCCGTTTTAAAGGAATAGCGTTTCCCAATGCCCGGGAGGTCGCTGGTCCTGATTTTCATCTTGGCCTCCACATGATTTGTTGTTGAGAATTCAGGCGAGCCATAGGGCGGCCCCCTGGAGCTCCTGAAACAAGGCCTGGCTGACCGAACCCACAAAGATCCTTTTCAGCAGCCCCTGGCCTGTGCCGGTCCGGCCCACGGCCACTGCAGCAAAGCCTTTGTCGTCAGCCTCTTTCATAATCGCCTTGGCCGCAGCCCCTTCCTCCATCCCCTGGAGCCGGATACGCTCAGGAGAAAAGCCTCTGTCGAGCAATACGTCTCTGGCGCTCGAAAGAATGGCGTTCACGTGTTTGTCAGCGATTTGTCCCTTTCTGCCGACCGCCATCAGCGTGACGGCCTGGTCAGTCTCCTGGAGGAGAATATGCGCGATATGATCTACCATCCTGTCAGAGGCAGGCGAACCGTCCACGCAAGCCAGCACATGCTGTCTGTCCATCTCGGGCCTTCGGCATATCCAGATGGGAAAATCAACAGACCGGTCAAGGAGGCTTTTGGTAACGCTTTCCTCAAATGCCTGTTCAAGCCAGGAGAGGCCTCTCCTCCCCAAGACCACGGCGTCGTAAAGCCCTTTGGCGCCCTCCTGGATAATCTCCATGACCTTGGAGATGCGCCGGCCCTGGAGTTTGGTAATGACCTGGTCCGGGTCAAATCCGCTCTTGACCAGGTGGACCTTGGCTGCATCGAGGGCCTGACGTCCTTCCGCTTCCGCTTTTCTCATCTGCAATTCCATACCCACATCGTTTCCCCACTCACCCATGGATCTGGGTGTTATGTACAGCAGGGTTATGTTCAGGTTATCTTTGTTGGCAAAAAAATTGCCCACAAACCGGACGCCGTAGAGACCGTCCTGTCTTTCACTCAGTGTCAGCAGAAGATGTTTGTCCATGCAATGCTCCTCCTTTCGTAGACAGGCCAATGGCAGGATGTTGGCATGCCCAGCGGGGGCCGAGCCCGGTGGCGCTTGTTATCCAGGGTTGATCAGTATTCTTTGAATTCCGGTTTGATGTGGATCGTCTTTTCCTTGATGCGGCCAAGGATCTCATCCCTTCGGTTCCGTGCCCATTCCGGAATCTCCCTTTCCCATCGCTTTGCCGAAGGGATGTGGATGACCGTGGGGACCTTAAGTCCCGGATCCACCTGAAATTCGATACTGTCCTTGCCCTCCATGTACTTAATGTAGCGAAAGGCAATGAGAAGGTCGTATTTTCCGGCGCCGCCTTTCGTTTCAGGCTTTTTTCCCACAAGGCCTGAGCGGGGGCCGGGCGCTTGTTTCTTGGCTTTCTGTTTGGGGCCCGGTGTTGCTGTTGCGCTGACAGGCTCATCAATCTGCCGGATCCGTGCGATATGACGGCCGCCGTCAAAGGGGGTATTGAGCCAAACGTCCACGATCTCGATGGCCGTCTCCGGGGAGATCATCCGGGCGCCAATGGAGATCATGTTGGCGTCATTGTGCCCCCTGGCAAGGAGGGCCGTTTCTCTGTTCCAGCACAGGGCGCATCGAATGCCCGACAGCCGATTGGCCACCATGGCCTCCCCGTTCCCCGATCCGCCCAGGACAATCCCCCGCTCGCATACCCGTCTCTGGACGGCCAGGGCGGCCGCCCGTATGAACGGCGGGTAATCAACGGGCTGATCTGAATGCGTGCCGAAGTCATGTGCCTCATGCCCTTTTTCTTTCAGAAATTTCTTGATCATTTCCTTGTAATCATATCCGGCATGGTCTGAACCGATTGCAATTTTCATGTTGCCTCCTGTTGTTCTCACGAAAAGCGGCCTGATGGCCGCAATCCTCTGTTATGCATCTGCCAGTGTCTCGTACATATCTTCCTGTTCGCTCTCCGGCCCTGCGGGCTCATCTTTTATATTGCGCCCGTCTCGACCGGCAAAACGGCTGTTCAGGTAGTCCATATCGAAGAGATGGCACTCTCTATCCAGGAGGAAATACCGATCGCTGTCCGGGGCATGGGCATAGGTCTCAATAAGACTTCTGAAGACATCCCGATCAAATTTCACATAGGTTCGGGTGGGCCGGCTTGATGCCTCGATGAGTTGGTCGCCCGAGACCATGATGCAGATCTCCCCAGTCTCCAGAGACGGCCTTTCAGTATGCCCGACCGTGAATTCTTTGACCCACGGCCGGATCGCCGAGATGATGTTCCAGCTCATCTTGGTATGGCCGCCGATGTAACACCTTGAAATGGGCTTTGCGCCAAAGGCCTTGCGGAATTTGACGCAGGCGCAATTCAGGAGGCGGGAGAGGAGGACCCCGGTCTCTTCGCTGTAATCCAGGACCTTGATCACCATGCCCGAGACGTCCCTGGCAGCCTCTCTAAGTACGCGGTCCAGCCGGTTGATATGGTCTTTGGGAAGATCCCGGGTCTTGCGCACCAGGGTCCTGTGGATGAGGAGACCGTCGATGCCGCTGCAGAGAAACGTCAGCACTGCGTCGTAGACAGACCGGACAATAGGCTGCCCGTTGATGTTGAAGGAGGTATTGAGGACCATTGGAATGCCGCTGACCTGGCGGTATTCCCTGATGATGTCATAAAAGAAGGGGTTCTGTGTCCGGTTCACGCTCTGAAGCCTGGCTGTACCGCCCACATGCGTGATCCCCTCGATCCCTTTTCGCATATCGGGTAAGACACCGTAAATTACGGTCATAAAAGGCTCGGGCCGGTCGATGTCAAAATAATTCCCCACCTCCTCTTCCAGTACGCTCGGGGCAAAGGGTCTCCAGGGCTCCCGGTACTTGATCAGCCTGTTGGTCCTCTCCCGGGCCTCAACGGTCGGTGCGGCCAGGATGGACCGGTTGCCGAGGGCCCGGGGACCCACCTCCTGCCGGCCCTGAAACAGCGCAATGATCTGGCCCTCATTCAGGAGAGAGGCCACTTGCCGGGGCGTGATTGCCTGCTCCTCAAGGGTGATTGGAAAATCATAGTCCTTTAGCAGACGGTCCAGTTCTTTTATGGGATCGCGCTCCCCGTATCCCAGGTAGATTCCTGCCGGAGACCGGATCCTGGAGGATGGCTTGGATGATCTGACATCCGTCTTCTGCCCTCCGACCTCTGGCCCCCGTCCGCCCAGGGCCACGGCCGATGCCAGGGCTGCACCCAGAGCAATGCCCCGGTCAGAGGCAAGGGGCTGGACAAAAAGGTTTTCGCATATGCCGGATTGCAGGAGCCGGTAATTGAGCTGGCTGTTCATGGCCACGCCGCCGGAGAAACAGAGGTTGCGGAACGGTTGGGCGGTTTGAACCCTTTTGAGTTTGTCGATGACGATCTCTTCCAGGAAGGCCTGGATGCTGGCCGCCACGTCTGCCTGGAACGGGTTGAATTCATTCACCGGCTTGGGCTGAGGCGATCCGAAGGCCCGGGCCATTTCCCCCCGCATATTCTGGAGCGAGCCGCCTGGCCAGCGATAATCGGGTCCTTTTCGCTCCAGCAACGCGCTAATTCGGTCCTTATAAACCGGTTTGCCGTAGCTGGCCAGTCCCATGATTTTGCCGCAGTGCTGGGAGGTGTTGTGGCTTCGGTAACCCAGCCACTCGGTGAAATACTGGTAGAGGATGCCGAGGGAGAAGTCATGGGTCCATTCACGCAAGATGCTTGAAATCTTATGGCCTTGCCCTACATAGACGGATGTGGACTCGGATTCGCCTGTCCCGTCGGCCACCAGGATAAGGGCGTCACGGAAGCCTGAGGGGAAAAAGGCCCCGGCTGCATGAGCATCGTGGTGCCCCACATAGCGCACCTTGTCCCAGGCGATCTTCCCGGATAGATACCGTAGGGTCTCGGCAGTGCGTATCTTCTGAAAGCGGACAAATTTCTTGAGGAATTCCGCCTCGCTTTCGTTTGGGTTGAAACCGAAGGAAATGGATCGAAAGCGTGTGAAACCCAGTTTCAGCATCTCTTTGAGGGAGAAATAGGGATTGAAGTAGGTCATCTTCTCCCCGTTGAAGCGCTCTTCCTCAAAAACCCACAGGATATTCAGTTGCTCATCTACTACGGCCACGCCCGTGTCGTGGCCCATGTAAATGCCCAGGTGAAGGTCCGTCATGGAAGGGAAGTCCTTGATCAAGTCTAAAAATTAAAATGCGCTCATTGGTATCACCTCAATAATTAGGGGGATAACTGCGAACCTAGTGCCGGGGCAGAAGAATTTTTCTTCCGCTCCGGGCCTCCGGGCTGGTCTCTTGAGTGACTTATCTGCGGGGGACACCCGCCTGCCA
>JAGHEC010000105.1 GCA_021159525.1 Deltaproteobacteria bacterium
GGGAAGCCAACCTCAAGATAAGATATCGCTTTTTCGTGGAAACACGGGAACTGAAGACCCCTCGTAGACGACGAGGTTGATAGGCCAGGTGTGTAAGTGCAGTAATGCATTGAGCTAACTGGTACTAATCGGTCGTGAGGCTTGGCCATAAAATTGTTCTATTTATGCCCTTTGATTGTTGACTCTATATATCAGTTTTACAGTTTTCGGTGATTATAGCGAAGAGGAAACACCCGTTCCCATCCCGAACACGGCAGTTAAGCTCTTCAGCGCCGATGGTACTGCGTGGGAGACTGCGTGGGAGAGTAGGTCGTCGCCGAAATTCAACAGAAAAAGCCCTCCGTTTAACGGGGGGCTTTTTTTTTGGCCCGTCACAGGCACTTTTTCCCCTTAAACTGCCGGAGCATCAGCCCGCCGAGCACAATCATGACCGTGCAGATGGCCAGATAGCACCATAGCCATCTGAGTTCGGGGTATGTACTTGAAATTAAGCCTGTAAAGCCAATACGTTCATGGCCTCATTCATCCTGTTGCTGACGCTGCAAAGGTAAATGCCAAGGGTCGCGCAATCTTTTAGCGGTTTCGATGAGCTGAATAGCATCAAAATTATGACCTGTAGGACCTGCACGGTTAATTTGTTCTACCCGGGAAATCCAATAAAAATCGGCAGTTCCGACGAAGCTTCAATTGCAATATATTGTAATAACAAAGGTTTTTAGCTCTACATGTTCAAACAATCAGAATTTGACTTAATGTCTTATTTTTACAGACCTTTGTGCGGAGAACAAAATCACCGTGTTCTTTATTGACACACATGCGAGATTCCTCCTATAGTTATCCCCTGACCAGATGCACGAACCCAAGCACAAACCCTGTCTTGCCTGAACTCAATAGTTGTGCGGAGGTCATTGGATGAGCATTAAGCGGAGAGGAGATCGGGGGTACTGGCCGGATGCGTATGTGAGCAAGCGGCAGAGCGCGTCCAGGGCTATCCGCCGGATCAAGCGCGGTGAGCGGGTTTTTATCGGGTCTTCCTGCGGTGAACCCCAGGCCCTGGTGAGGGAACTGGCCGCTCAGTTCGAAAACTTCACGGATTTGGAGATCGTTCGTATCCTAAGCCTCGAAACCGCTCCTCTCACAGATATTGCGGACAAGACTGCCAGTCAAAGCTTCAATATCCGGTCATTTTATCTGGGTTCAGCGAAGCCCAGGGCCCTCTCCCGAAACAAGCGGTTTATCACCCCCATTAACCTGTCGGCTATTCCTAGGCTTTTCAAGAGTAGACAGCTTCCTGTCCATGTGGCCCTTATCCAGGTATCGGAGCCGGATGATTTCGGATGGATGAGCCTTGGGGTCAGCGTAGATGTGACCATTGCCGCGGCCCGTTCCGCGGATTTGGTCATTGCCCAGGTGAACCCCCGTATGCCCCGGGTCATGGGCAGGAGTTTCATCCACGTGGATGAAGTGGACTGGATTGTAGAACACGAAGAAGAGCTCCTGACCATTGGGAAACTGCCTGAATTCGAATCAGCAAAACAGATTGCCCGACATGCAGCACGGCTTATTGAAGACGGGTCCACCCTCCAGATTAGCCTGGGCACGACCCCGGAGGCCCTCTTCCTTGGGCTTTCGGAAAAAAACGATCTGGGGGTCCACACGCAGTTTTTGAGCGACGGGATCATGAATCTCTTTTCCCGGGGGGTGATTACCAACCGGAAAAAGGGTTTTAACGAGGGAAAGCTGGTGGCCAGCGGCGCCATTGGAACGACGAATCTGTACGAATTCCTTCACGACAATCCCGGCATTGAATTTCATCCCTCCGACTATGTCAATGATCCCATGATCATCGCGCGTCATAACAAGATGGTCGCCCTGAACGTGGCTATGGCCATCGACCTGACCGGACAGGTGGCGGCCGATGCCCTTCCATACAACCATTTTTCAGGGGTGATAGGGATTATGGATTTTGTGCGGGGGGCCAGCGAGAGTCCCGGGGGCAAGAGCATCCTCATGCTTCCCTCCACCACGTTGGACGGAAAGAGCAGCCGGATCGTGCCTTTGCTGGAAAGCATTCCCGTTGTTGTTCCGAGGGGTGATGTCCATTATGTGGTGACCGAGTATGGTGTGGTGAATCTCTTTGGCAAAAGCCTTCAGGAGCGGGCCATTGCCATGATCAGCATTGCCCACCCCGATTTTCGAGATGAGTTGTTTTACAAGGCCAAAGAAATGGGGCTCCTGGGGCCGGAACGAAGCCTTGTGGAAAGCATTCGCAGTGTATATCCGCTCAAGATCGAAGAGACCCGAATTATCAACGGCCAGCCGACCCTCTTCAGGCCAGCGCGGTTGACAGACGAGCGGATGATCCAGGAGCATTTTTACAGCTTGGACCGGGAGGATGTGATCAAGCGGTTTTTTGCGCCCAAGACCGCTTTTGTCAGTGAAGACGTGGCCGAGGTATTTCAGGTTGACTATATCCACAGCATGTCGATTGTAGCGGTTATCGGCAATCCGGGCTTTGAAAAGGTGATTGCTGTGGGGTGTTATTTTGTTGATCCGGCCACCAACCTGGCAGAGGTCGCTTACAGTGTAGACAGGGCATGGCAGGGAAAGGGAATTTCTACCATCTTGCAGGAAAAGCTGGTCCGGGCAGCCATGGAGCACCGCATCAGCGGGATGGTAGCCTATACCACGCCTAATAACAAGTATATGATTGATCTGTTTTATAAACTTCCTTATGAGATCTACACGTCGTGCGACGGCGAGGTGCTTACCCTCGAGGCGAAATTTGACCAGCCGAGAGAACCCGAGACATGCAGCGCATGAGATTCACGGTCTCGGTTCTCTGTCCCCTGAACCCTTTACCCGCCATGTGCGCCATGGGATTATCTACTGTCATCAGACTCAGGGATAAACGAAACGATCCTCTCGAAATCCGGGGGTGCTCTGAAACGGCTCTTCTTTCGCTGTTAGAGATGTACAAGTCCTTTTCTCCCAAGCCTGCCTCACAGGGCCTTCCTCCCCTGGACCCTGAGGCGTGCCGGCGATGGGTCCGGAAGCTTTTGAAGTATGCGGAAAATTTTTTGGCATGGAGGGAGGGTCGGGTCATTGGCCATGCTTCGATTATGCCGGACCAAGAAAAGAAGGACGGGGAATTTCTGATCTTTGTGGATCGCGGTCATCGGAACCGGGGGGTGGGAAGGGCGCTGACCGATGTGGCCCTCCGGCGGGCCAGGGAATTGGGCCTTACTTCGATCTGGTTGACCGTAGAAATCTATAATTTCAGAGCGATTCACCTTTATAAGAACTGCAAATTCCAGACGTGCAGCCGGGATGACTGTGAACGGACAATGGTCTACACCCTGTGAGCCACCGGGGGAATGAACCGGGAACATTGGATAACTAAATGGCAAGCTTGAGTTTTTTGCCTGCGACTTTTCTGCAACGGCTGAAGAAGTTTGTGTGTGAGGGGCCTGCCGGTCAGACGTACATTGTGGGGCTTTGCGTGAAACCTGTTTCATTAAAACCCTTCTGCCCCCATTTATTGAGCTGTTACTGTTAATTGTTTAAATGTTAATTTTAGAAGGTGAAAGGGGGACTGAATCAATGAGCGACACGCCAAAATGGTATGATGCGCATCTGGGTTATTTTCAGGACGTGGCCTACATCAAAAGCCGCGAGGAGTACGACAGACTGTACCGGGAATCCATTGAATCTCCAGAGACCTTTTGGGCCAGGGAGGCCGAGCAGTATCTCTCTTGGGAGAAGAAATGGGATTCGGTTCTCGACTATAATTTTGAAGAGGGCCAAATCGCATGGTTTAGCGGGGCCAGGCTCAACGTCAGCGTCAATTGCCTGGATCGACATCTGGACAAGCTCGGGGATAAGGTTGCCTATTACTGGGAAGGCGACAACCCGTCGGACGTCAGGTCGATAACATACAGGGAACTCTATAAAGAGGTCAACCGCATGGCCGCAGTCCTGAAGTCAAAGGGGGTGAAAAAAGGCGATCGGGTGGTCATCTATATACCGGTGATTATCGAACTCCCGGTGACCATGCTGGCCTGTACGCGGATCGGGGCAATCCACAGCGTGGTCTTCGGCGGTTTCAGCGCGGAGGCCCTGGCAAACCGCATCAACGACTCAGGAGCAAGGCTGGTGGTGACCGTGGACGGGAGTTTTAGGGCAGGCAAGTCTATCCCTTTGAAAAAAACGGTGGATGAGGCGCTGAAGGATTGCCCGGATGTGGAGACGGTGATCGTTATAGACCGGGCAGGCCTGGGGCTTGAGTTGGATCCCCGGCGCGAGATCTGGTGGCACGAGGCCATGGCCGACCCGTCGCTCCCGGATTATGTGGCGCCTGAATTCATGGACGCAGAAGATCCTCTTTTTATCCTGTACACGAGCGGCAGTACGGGAAAACCCAAGGGTGTGGTCCATACCCATGCGGGTTATCTTCTGTATGCGGCCATGACCACACGGCTTGTCTTTGATCTCAAGGATGACGAAGTCTTCTGGTGCACGGCGGATATCGGGTGGGTTACGGGGCATACCTATGGGGTCTACGGTCCCTTGGCGAACGGCCTGACCAGCGTTCTGTTCGAGGGGGTGCCCACCTATCCGGACTATGGACGGTATTGGGAGATCGTGGAGCGGTATAAGGTGAGTAAATTCTATACCGCGCCGACCGTAATCCGTTCCCTGGCAAAAGAGGGTGCCCAATATGTGGAGGCACACGACATCTCGTCCCTAAAGATTCTGGGTTCTGTGGGCGAACCGATCAATCCAGAGGCCTGGCGGTGGTATTACCATTATGTGGGGAGGGACTGGTGCCCGATCATGGATACCTGGTGGCAGACCGAAACCGGGGGCCACATGTTGACGCCCCTGCCGGGAGTGGCGCCTATCAAACCGGGATCATGTGCATTCCCGTTTTTCGGGGTGGATCCGGTGATAATCGACGATACCGGAGAAGAGGCCCGATTTCCGGAGCAGGAAGGGGTGCTGTGCATTCGAAGGCCGTGGCCGGGCATGGCGCGGACCGTATATGGGGATCACGATCGTTTCATTGAGACCTATTTCAGCCAAGTGCCGGGGATGTATTTCTCCGGGGACGGGGCCAAAAAGGATGCGGACGGCTATTTCTGGATCATTGGAAGAATTGATGATGTTATTAATGTCTCCGGACATCGTCTGGGAACGGCCGAGATCGAATCGGCCCTGGTGCTGCACGAAAAAGTAGCCGAGGCCGCTGTAGTGGGGTATCCGCATCCGGTCAAGGGACAGGGGATCTATGCCTTTGTTACCCTGAATACGTCCGTTCAAAAGTCCGATGACCTGAAAAAGGAACTGGTCCGGTTGGTGCGAAGCGAGATCGGGCCGATCGCCAGCCCGGATGTTATCCAGTGGGCCGACGGCCTTCCCAAGACGCGGAGCGGCAAGATCATGCGACGGATCCTGCAGAAAATTGCGGCCGGCAGGATCGACGAACTGGGCGATACTTCCACAATCGCCGATCCGGCTGTGATCCAGGAACTGATAGCGGGGAAGGCAGGGAGTTGATGTATGTGTACGCAAGAACAAGAAATCACATAGACAGAAGGGAGTATGCCCAGTCAGAATGCGCCACGGGTCGGCATTGTCCGGGATGACCGATATCTCCTTCACAAGCCGGGGCACACCCATCCGGAGCATCCCAACCGTCTGAAGGCGGTTTACCGGATGCTGGACGCGGATTTCAGCGGGGAACTGGTCCCTATTGAGGCGCAGCCGGCCACGCTTGAGCATCTGGAGCTGGTTCATACCCCGGCATATGTCAAGCGGGTCCTTAAGACGGCCGATCACCGATACACCAGCCTGGCGCCGGATACTCCTGCCAGCGCCGAGACCTATCTGGCAAGCTGGCTGGCAGTTGGAGGGTGCCTCAAGGCCCTGGACAGGCTCATGGACCGGTCTGCAGACGTCGCCTTCTGCCTGGTTCGGCCCCCCGGCCATCATGCCCTTAAGGATCGGGCCGGTGGATTTTGCGTGTTCAACAATATTGGGATCGCGGCCCGGTATGCCATGCGGGAATACGGCCTGAGCCGCATCCTGATCATTGATTTCGATATCCATCACGGCAATGGGCTCAATGACCTCTTTCACAGGGAGAAAGAGGTCTTGTACTTCTCCACCCACGATCCCATGCTATATCCTTACACCGGCGACTGGGAGGATGTGGGCGGGGGCGAGGGTGAGGGGTATACCGTCAATATCCCGCTAACACGTGAAGTGACGGACGGGGAGTTTATTCATCTGTACGAACAGATCGTTGGCCCTGTGACAGGGGCCTATCGCCCGCAGTTGATCCTCCTGGCTGCCGGCTTTGATGCGCACAAGGAAGATCCGATCGGGCGGTCGCGCCTTACCGAGGAGGCCTTTAGCATCTTGACCTATCTAATCATGGACTGGCGCTCGGACGTTGGCGATCCCCCGATCCTTTTTATCCTGGAAGGGGGCTACAGCCCGAGGGCCCTGAGTGCCTCTGTCAAGGCAGTCATTCAATCGTTATTGAAACCCTGCGCGGCGTCAAAGGAAGTTGCCGGCGAGACCCAATTGTCTGTCGACATGATCCTCAGAGCACGGGCCATTCATCACGGATATGGCGTCTGGTAGGGGAATAACATGTTGAAAATAGGAGATGTTTTATGATTAAGGCACGGGTGCCGGCAGAGAACCCTGCGGCGAATCTGGGGAATTATAAAGAGGCCTGTCAGGGTTTTAAATGGTCGGATGTGGAGAAGGAATTTACCTGGCACACGACCGGCAGGATTAATATCGCCCATGAGGCTGTGGACCGGTGGGCAATGGATCCGGATCAGCGGGACCGAAAGGCCCTTATTTTTGAAAAGGCCGGCAAGATCAGGACGTACACTTATCTCCAACTGAAGGAGATGTCGGCCCAGTGGGCCAACCTTCTGGACCGTTATGGGTTCGAGACGGGAGACCGGCTCTTTGTTTTCCTGCCCCCCTGCCCGGAGATTTATCTGTGTCTTTTGGCGTGCGCACGGATCGGCGCGATTTTCTGTCCGGTCTATGCCACATCCACTTTTGACGAGTTGAGCATCCGCATCTCGGATGCCGCGCCCAAGGGAATCCTGACCCATCCGGATCTGGTTGAGATGCTCCCGGCCGATCTTTCCGGGATCACGGAGTTTGTATTTCTGACCGAGGGGCCGCTCCCGAACCTCCTCCCCAATGAAATTCTGGTGGGGGGCATACCCCAGCAGTTGCCCACCGAGTTCTCCAGCGTCTGGCTCCCCCGGCGATCTCCACTTTATCTGACCTACACATCCGGCTCTACCGGACCCCCCAAGGGTGTTCTTCACACCCACGACGACATGGTGGGGATCCTGAGCACTGCGAGACAGGTGCTGGATTTGAGGGAGGATACAGTCCTCTGGGTGGATGCTGATCCGTCATGGGTGACAGGCCTGGTATATGGGGCCCTGGCCCCCTGGCTGTGCGCTGCCACAGCCCTTGTCCACGGGGATCCCTTTGAGCCTGCCAACTGGTACTGGACGCTTGAAAAGCATGAGGTGTCTGTCTGCTATACCACCCCCCGGACCCTGAGAAGGTTGAAAGAGGCAGGGGGAAACCTGGCCAGCCGTTATGACCTGTCGCATCTGAAGCACATGGCCACTGTGGGCGCTCCCCTGGTGCCGGATGTCTTCTACTGGACCAAGCAACATCTGGGTTTGTCCCCTCACGACACCTACTGGATGACTGAAACCGGCATGATCTGTCTTGCTAATTTTCCGTCTATGGACATCAAACCCGGCGCCATGGGAAGGCCTGTTCCTGGCGTGCAGGCCGCCATCCTGGATGAAAACGGGGAAGCCATGCCGGCCATGAGCCTCGGCGAGCTGGCCATCAAGGCGGGATGGCCTGCCATGATGGCCGGACTGTGGCGGGACGAGGCCCGGTATGAGGCCTACTTCAACCATAAGGGATGGTTCTTGACAGGCGATATTGCGCTCATGGATGATGAGGGATACTATTTTCACCAGGGCCGAAACGATGATCTCATTAAGGCCGGGGGGCACAAGGTCATCGGGCCCTATGAGATCGAACAGGTCCTCTGCATGCATCCGGCTGTCTCGGAGGCCGCAGTTATCTCCAAGGGCGCGGAACCCGATGAGGGGATTTCTTATCTCAAGGCCTTTATCAGCATCCACAAGGGCTTTACCCCATCTGCCCGGCTCAACCACGAGATCAAGGCCTTTGTCAAGGCAAGCCTGTCTTCGGATATCATTGTCAAGGAGATCAGCTTTCTCGAACGACTTCCAAAGACCAGAAGCGGGAAGCTTCTGCGTCGGGTCCTCCGGGCCGGGGAGTTGGGACTTCCAGCAGGAGAAACAGCAAATATGGAAGAATAGAGGAGGGAATAATCTAAAGGAAAAGGCCGAAGCCATAAAAATGGCTTCGGCCTTTGAGTCAAACGGGGAGAGAGCACCTTGCGTTAATGATGCGCAGGTGTCGAATGGTGGCTCGGGGTCATAGGGGTGGGGGTGATGGCCTGATGGTAACTGGCTGTTGAATGATGCGTGGATACGGCAAGTATGTCGTATCCATCGCCGCCGCTGGCCAGGGCGCTGGCAAGAGCTGCTGCTGCGCTGGCAGCCGCAACACCCGCAGCGGTGGCCGCATCGATGCTGGCGGCTCCGCCTGCCCCGGCCGCAGCGGCTGCTGCGCCCAAGGCCCCTGATACGGGTTCAGCATGGACGTTTTTCAAGCCGAGGGGGAGGGCACCCATTCCTGCTATCAGGACCCCCAGGGACAAGCATTTCAGGATCATTCGCGCTTTTCCGGATCGACGGCACAGGGCAACTCCACCAATGAGGCATGCCAGAATCGCGGCGCCGAAAAGGGCGGTTGTCCCAAGTAGACCGGAGGACCCGGTTGAAGCCGTGTTTACAAAACATCCACCTCCGCCGCCTCCGGAGGGTGTCGGTGCGGTGGTGGCACCCGCCACAAAGGTGGAAAAGGTCTGCAGAAAGAGCCCGAGGGTGTTGGGCTGTCCTGTCAGGATGGTGCCGCCGGGCTCGATGGTCTGGCCTTCATGGACCCCCGAGACGCCGGCCAATGTCAGTTTGCCGTCGCTTCCATAAACATAGACCTTGGCATTTGCGCCGATGCCGGATACATCAAGAGTAATGAAGGCCGGAGGTTCTACAGAAAGCGAGACCCCTTGCCTGCCGGCGGTGAAGACAAATGCAGTGGATGGGTTAAGTCCCTGTTCCTTTATAGCGTTTTCGATGTCGTCTGTCTTGGGATACGGCCTCGGCGGGTCAACCCGGCCTGTATAGGGGGTCCCGTCTGCCATCACAGTCGTTCCTGCCTCAAAGGTTACGGTTATCTCTTTGCTTTTTACTGTTGTGTTTACCGGGATTGTGGCGTTGCTCGGCATTTGTATGCCATTTTCTGTTTCAATTGGTTCTGTGGCGTGTTCGATGTTAATATATAGAATTGCGGCAAAGACCGCCTGAATGGCATGATCTGCCTGGATGTTGGGAAATGTGTAGTCGGGAACAGGGCCCAGGGACGTTCCGTCCACGATGACATCATCCTGTTCATAATTCGAGTCTGCAAAAATGGCGAACTTCTGGCTGGCTCCCTTATCGACTTGAATCACTCCGGAGGGAACAATCCTTCCACCCTCACCTGCAGTGGCGTGGATGGTAAATTTGTCGGGCACATCAGCCGCGAAGACAGCGTGGATGGTATGATCGGCCTGGACATTCGGGAATGTGTATGTGGTTAATGCTCCTACGCTCGAGCCGTCCACAAGGACGTCAGCCACATGGTAGCCCGGGTTGGGCGTCATGTTAAAGGTCTGGTCCTCGCCTCTGGCGACCCTTACCTCGCCCGAAGGGTTAATCGATCCGTTGCCCTCTTTGGTGGCTGTAATGGTATAGTAGGCGGCTATGGGTCCGAACGAGGCATGGATGGTGTGGTTGGCCTGGACATCCGGGAATGTGTAGGTGGTGAGCGCCCCCTGTGAGACCCCGTCCACTAAGACGTCCAGGATCTGGTAACCTGCGTCTGGCGTTATGGTAAAGGTCTGGTCGGCGCCTTTTGCGACCTGGACCTGGCCCGAGGGCGATATGGCGCCTCCCTCTCCGGCCGTAGCGGTAATAACATAAAATTCGGGTGGAAGTTGGGAAACCACCACATAGTCAGGCTTTTCTTTCGTGTCGGACCCTGCGTCATTGGTCGCGGTCAGCTTAACAGTGTAAGTCCCTGCCGCTCCGTAGGTGTGAGATGGGTTCTGCTCCGTGCTGGCACCGCCATCCCCAAAATCCCAGTTCCAGCTGGTGGGAGTATTGGAGGAAAGGTCGGTAAACTGGACCGTAAGCGGAGCAAAGCCTTCCCGAGGGGTCCCTGAAAAGTCGGCAACAGGTCTGGGCGGTCCGACAGTCACAGTCCTTTCATACACATGCCACGCGGCCGACGGGAAGTCAGGGTCTTCCTGGTTGCCGTATGTCTGGAGTTTGAGGGTGTAATCACCCTGTTCGGGAAACTGATATTCATAATCCTGAATGGCCCGCTCACATCCGGCGTTGGTAGGATATAAGTCGCCGGCCTCGATTCTATCGACTAAAGCGCCGTTTAAATAAATCTCAAGGTTGGCGGTGTAGGCCCCTGTCTCGGCCGGCACATCGCCGATGTTGATCCAGGCAAAATTGAGATAGGATGTTTCCCCTGCATAGACCGGGGAATCGGTGACGGCCCCGGCCTCGCCCGCCACTACGATGATATCGTCCCAGGTTAAATTGGTGGGTTTAAATGGCTTCAGATGGGCCTTTCCGTCAGATGCAACCACGACCTGTTTGGTGAAGGTGCTCTGCGGATCGACTGTGCCGCCGGGGGGGACTTGGATGTCCACCTTCAGGTTGTAGGTTCCGGACATCTCGAATACAAATGGGAGACTTTCATCGAATTTATCCCAATTTCCTCCGGTCGGCGAACCATCCGTCACCGTGCTGTAAGCTGCTGGCTGAGAGCCGACGTAAAGGATGGTCCTGTGATCAGGGGCGTTCCCGCTCCCGTGGTTTTTCCAGGCGCAGTTGAGATAAACCGTTTGCATCTGGGTGATAGGATTGCTGTCGTAGTCATAGCTCCAGTTTTCCGGGGCATCCATCACCGCAATGGCGGAGTGCCAGCCAAGGGGCTGATAAGGCCGCAGATCCTCATCTCCCCCAAAAACCGCTCCCTGAAACATTGCACCCGCTAAAAGAACGGCTGCAAGGGCTGTGCACGTCCTTTTTAAGCCAGATAAGAATGTTCCTTTCATTTGTTCCCTCCTTCCGAAGAAAAAGAAGCAATCGATTAAATTAAAGGTGAAATGCCCCATTCCCTTGGGGTAAAATCCGTACGGCCTTATTCCGTGATAAAAGGGTGCGACCTTGATTGATAAAAACGTTGCTTTCCTCGAAAGCTTCTAAAGCGGCTATCATAAACATACACAGGAGTCAAGTAAATTTTCAGAATCCTGAAGAGATAAACAAATCCATTGGGTGAATTAAGTTATGCTCGATTACATGGTGGCTGAACTAAAACTCAGTTCGGGCACGATTGACGCGTAACAGCTCAATAAATGGGGGCAGGAGGGCTTTTCTGAAGAGACCGGCCCGGAGGCCCGGAGCACAAGAAAAATCTTCCTGCCCCGGTGGTACGGTCGCTGTTATCTCCCCAATTATTGAGCTGATGCAATTTTCTCATATCAGTGTATCAGGGAGATCTCAAGACCCCGTGAACGGTTACTGATCACGTTGTATTTCAAACTGTCGGACACCATGGGATGACACAATGAAGACGAAGATCTGGTCGAAGGTTTTATTTGTGATCCTGCTGAGCTTTTGGTTCGGGACTCATACAGGTTGCGGAGGAGGGGCCGGCACAAGGCCCAAAGCCGCGACGATTGCAATGGCGGGCGCAAAAAATAAAAAGAAGACTCAGGCGGTTGAGACAGGCCTCAAGCATATTGACAGGGAAGCCCCGGATGACGCCGGGGCAAGGGAGGAGGTTGTTGCCGGCCCCTTGGGCAAAGCCGTGCAAACCGCCCAGAATGTGGTTTTTGACGGGCGGGCCGACCCGGTGCCCGCGGCCGGGGACCCTGACGCAGGGATCTCCTCCGGCCGCAAGGAACCTTTGCCCGCCCCCTCTTTTAAATCGTCCGCGCCACGCAGACCCGAGATCGTTCCGGAACCCCCGGACAAAGACAAGACAAGAGACGCTGATCAAAAGATAATCCTCAACTTCGACGATGCAGACCTCTATGAGGTCATCAAGACCATTGCCGAACTGCTCCGGATCAATTACATAGTGGATCCCGGCATCAAGGGCCGGGTGACCATCCAGACGGCCGGGGGACTCGCCAGGAAAGATCTGTTCCCCGTGTTTTTCCAGATCCTGGAGGCCAATAATCTCACGGCCTTCCGCGAAGGAAATCTCTACAAGATCGTTCCCATGAAAGACGCCTCGCGTATGCCGATCCACTCCCGGACCCCGGCAGACAGCCCGGACCTCCCCATATCCGAGCGTGTCATGATCCAGATCATCCCCCTCAAGTTCATTTCTTCCAGGGAGGTGACCAAACTGATCACTCCGTTTGTTTCAGAAGGGGGCGCCATCGTGTCGGACCAGGGCTCCAATACCCTCGTCGTGGTGGACAAGGGGGCCAATATCCTCAAGATCCTGCGTCTCGTGGCCGCCTTTGACGTGGATGTCTTCGACCGGGTCCACTACCGTTTCTACCGGCTCAGATACCTGGACGCCGAAGAGGCGTCCAAACTCCTGACAGACTTCGCCGCCGTATCCGGAGACCCCGCGGCCGTGGTTAAATTTGCGGCCATCAGTCGCCTGAACAGCCTCCTGGCCATGAGCACCAATCCCGGGGTCTTTGAGAAAATAGACGATATTGTGCGGGAGATCGATGTGGCCTCGGATGAGACCGCGCCCCGGATACACGTCTATTTCGTCAAGAACGGCGAGGCCGAAGACCTGGCGGACCTGTTGGAAGAGGTTTTCCTGGACAAGCGGCGCTCTGCCACGGCCAAGGACAAGAAAACCACCAAGGCAGGAGGAACCGCGGCCGTTTCGAGAAATCCGTTTTCTCAATCGGCCATAGCAGAGAAAAAAGCAGAGGAAAAGGCCCGGGAAAAGAAGGCCGCAACCCCGGTGAAACGCATTGAAGGCACAGGCGAAGGGACCGGGACGGTCATATCGGAAATCAAGGTAACGCCCGATCCCATCCGCAACGCCCTTATTATCGAGGCCACGCCGCCTGATTACAGGGTGGTCGAAGGCATCCTGAAACAACTCGATGTCCTCCCGAGACAGGTCCTGATCGAGGCCACAATTGCAGAAATCTCGGTCAACACCAGCACTGAACTGGGCATGGAATGGGCCCTCGGCAGGGGCGCGGCCCAGGGTAATGCCAGCTTTTCATCAACCATCAATAAATTGGTAGGGAGCGGCTCGGACGCGGCCTATTCCGGCCTCAAATACTCCATCGGCGTAACGGACAAGTGGTATGCGGCCCTTCATGCCCTGGCCAGCGAGGGCAAAGTCAATGTCCTCTCCTCACCCCACGTCCTTGCCTCGGACAACAAGGAGGCCAGGATTGATGTCTCACGGGAGATCCCCATTGCCAGCGGCACAACCACCATTGCCAGCAGCACGGTCGTGGGAGAGACCACCATCGAATACCGGGATACGGGCGTGATCCTTTCCGTCACCCCCCATATAAATGATCGGGGCCTGGTCACCATGGACATCAGCGAGGAGGTCAGCGACCTGGAAAAGCAGGCGATCACGGTGGCGGGCGAGGACTATCCCGCGTTTTTCAAACGCGCCGTCAATACGACCCTGACCGTCAAGGACGGCCAGACCATTGCCATCGGCGGACTCATCAAGGACAAGGAGGACGAGAGCGCCACAGGCGTCCCCTGTCTGATCAAGATCCCTGTAGCCAGGTACTTGTTCGGAGAATGGGGAAAGGACGTGGAAAAAATCGAGCTGATCGTCCTCATCACGCCCCGGGTGGTGGCTAACCTGGATGATGTGGATGCGGTCACCAACGAGTTCAAGCAAAAGGTGCGCAATGTAATGAAGCGCTTTTATCAGTAACTGCATCGACATGCTCTGCCCTTCCTGAATCCATGAATCCTTCTCCCCCTTTGGTAACCGTTCACGGGTGATTTTTGCTCAAATTTGGGATTGTCCGCCTCACGTAACAGCTCAATAACCCGGGGCAGGAGGGTTTTTCTCACGCGACTGCCGGGAGGGCGCCGTCTCTTCGTGACTTATCAGTGGGGGAAGCCGCAGCTCGACGA
>JAGHEC010000146.1 GCA_021159525.1 Deltaproteobacteria bacterium
GTCCCTGCTCTCTTTCAAAATCGATCTGTTGGGCAAGGCCCATAAGATCGAGCATCATGGCCTCCCGCAAAGAGAAGGTCTCTTCCACCAGCCCGGACCCGGCAAGCCCCCCCATGTCCGCCTCTGTTCCATGGGCTAAAAGGTGGAAATTGTATTTGGCGGCCTGCTGGATGTTCTTGATGATATCCAGTCCCCGCTTCTCAATGTAGCCGGTCAGTGTCTTGTCCAGGGTCCTGAGGTCCATAAGCCCTGTCACCAGTGCAAGGGAAACAAGGACCAGTGAGATCAGGGCCACGGCCAGCGGCTGGAGAAAAGGCCTTGGGGATCTCTCGTTGGTTTCATATAAGTTCCCCGGTTTTCTTAGGCTCATGGAATTATGCTTAGTCTGCCGGTCGGGTTTGTCAACAATCATTTCATGTCCCTGTTCGACAATTACGTCGAGACAGTGCTCCACGGTTCGACATGTCCTGCCGGATTTCATGCGCTGTCATTATCTGAGGCACAGGCATACATGATTTAACTACTTGTCATTTAATGGTATTTATGGAAGCAGGCCTCTTTTGGCACGTCTCCTGCTTTATCAGCAAGACAATTAAGGATTCACAACACATCAACTTAACGCAAGGAGGTTTCACACAATGAAAAAGATCAGCATGTTGGCAGCAATTATGCTTTTGATGGCATCGGCCACATGGGTCATGGCAGGTCCCGGAGGCAAGGCCCGCGGTTGGGACGGCGATCGATGGTGTCCGGGCCCCTCACAATTGTCAACCTTAAACCTGTCCGATGAACAGCTCGAAAAGGTGCGCGAGCTGCGTGAATCGTTCCTGAAGGAGACCACCCCCATCCGCAACAAATTGGTCGCCAAGAACGCCGAATTGCGGCTGCTGTGGATTCAAGCCAACCTAAATGCAGACCAGATCCGGTCGGTTCAAAAGGCTATCCATGATCTCATGGGAGAGCTCCACGAAAAAAGAACAGATTACCGTCTGGCCTTTCGAGGGCTTCTGACCCCTGAACAGACCACCCGGCTCCTTGCTCAGGGCATTGGAAAAGGTCGGGGCCAAGGCCGGGGCCAAGGCCGGGGCCCAGAACATTTCGGCCCGCCGGGAACCGGGCCTCATTTCGGGCCCGGCCGAGGTCCAGGCGGCCTCCGCTAACAGCAGACCCATCCGAACGTAAGAGCTCAATAAATGGGGGCAGAAGGGTTTTTCTGACGCGACTGCCGGGAGGGCGCCGGTGCAAACGCCCTTGCAGTTTAAGCAAGAAGCTGGTAGATTTCCTTTTCCAGGCATTCAATACCGCCTGAATCTCCGGCACGCGACATTTTCCGGGAAAGTTAGCATTTATAGCACCTTATTGCGGAGGGATCAATTAATGGCTTTCAAGCAATGGAAGAACCCGCCCAAAATGCAGATTGACCTGAAGAAGGCTTATCATGCGACGATTGAGACAAGCCGGGGCCCCATAGAGCTGGAACTGTATCCTAAATACGCGCCCAAGACAGTGAACAACTTTGTGTTTTTGTCCCGGGAAGGTTTTTATGACGGGCTGAGATTCCATCGGGTGATCACTGACTTCATGATCCAGACGGGAGATCCCACGGGTACAGGAAGCGGGGGGCCGGGTTATCGCTTTGATGACGAACTGAAGACCAATCCCCTGCGGCATGAGACAGGGGTGATTTCCATGGCCAATGCGGGGCCCAACACCAACGGAAGTCAGTTTTTTATTACCCGTTCTCCCCAACCTCACCTGGACGGTGTCCACACCGTATTCGGAAAGGTGGTCAAAGGCCAAGACATGGTCGACTCGATCCAGCAGGACGACCAAATGGTCAGGGTCCGGGTGCGGGAGGAATAGATCTTGAATCCCTGCAGCCCGCTTTCACCATTTGCGACGGTGTGTCCGCCCGAAAGAGAAGTCCAAGCATGAAAAATATTCTGGCCATCGTGATGGCAGGGGGCAAAGGGGAACGGCTAATGCCCCTGACAAAGGACCGGTCCAAGCCGGCTATTCCTTTTGGAGGGATTTATCTGCTCATTGATTTGACCCTCTCCAACTGCATCAATTCAGAAATATACAAGATCATCGTCCTCCCCCAGTATAAATCTCAGACCCTGATGCAGCATCTGGAACGAGGATGGAATATCTTCAGCCAGGATTTGGGCCATTATCTCAAGATCGCCCCGCCCCAGATGATGCAGGGCGAAAAATGGTACCAGGGGACGGCCGACTCCATCCGACAGAACGCCTATCTGATCCAGCAGGAATCTCCCAAAGACGTATTGATTCTATCGGGGGATCACGTGTACAAGATGGACTATGTCCGCTTCAAGCAATACCATGAGGCCAACGATGCAGACGTGACCATTGCCGTGAAGGAATTGGGCAAGGAATCGGCAATCCAGTATGGCATTGTAAAGGTGGACGAAGAATTCCGGATAACCGGGTTTCAGGAAAAGCCTCGGGATCCATGCACCATACCGGGAGACAGCCATCACGTGCTGGCGTCCATGGGTGTCTATATCTTCAGGACCGAGGTCCTGATCGACTTGCTGTCCAAGAGCACACAAACCGATTTCGGCAAAGATATCCTGCCGGAGATCCTTGGCAGCCACCGTCTCATGGCCTATCCCTACCGCCGGGAGAACAAGATCCGGGATGTGATTCTTTACACGGATGAAGAGGGGATACTCAGGGAAAAGCAGGTGGATCATGCCAGGGATTCATCCTACTGGCGGGACGTCGGGACCCTCGATGCCTATTGGAATGCCAATATGGACCTGACCGGCGTAGACCCTTATTTTAACATGTACGGCCGGCTCTGGCCGATCCGGACCTTTCAGCGTCAGCATCCGCCGGTCAAGACCGTCTTTTCCCATGAATACGGCGCGGATGCCCGGGCAGGACGTGCTCTCGATTCCTTGGTGGCGCATGGATCCATCATCAGCGGCGGCGTGGTTCGAAACAGTGTGCTGTCATACAATGTATTTGTTCACAGCTGGTCTTTGGTGGAGGAATCGGTCATTATGGAAAACGTGGTGATCGGTCGCCATGCCCGTATCAAGAAGGCCATTATCGCCGAAGGGGTGCACATCCCCCCATATACGGAGATCGGATATCACCCCCGGCAGGATCGGGAACGTTTTACCGTAACCCGCCGCGGGATCACCATTGTTACAGACGACAATTTTCCAAAAACGGGGTAACATCTCAATAAACAGGGACGGAAGGCATTTTCTGACGCGACTGCCGGGAGGGCGCCGCCCCTTCTTAGCTCGCTCTGCTCGACTCAGACCCCACCCTTCGGGCGGGTCCCCGGTTTGTCCTCGCTTTGCTCGGACTCCCCACCCTTCGGGCGGGTCCCCGGTTTGTCCTCGCCTTGCTCGGACTCCCCACCCTTCGGGCGGGTCCCCGGTTTCATGACTTATCAGTGGGGCAAGCCGCAGCTTGACGGACCGTCAACCCTCAACAATCCATCTATCCAGGATGCCTGAATGAAGCCCAAAATCGAATATAAGGTCGTTCCCAATCTATCTCCGCGGTTGGCCCCCCTCCGGGAACTGGCCAACAATCTGTGCTTCAGTTGGAGGAAGGACATCCGGGAGGTTTTTCAGCGCATTGATCCCGAGCTGTGGTCCAAATGCCGGCACAATCCGGTGGAGATGCTGGGTCTGGCAACACAGGAACGCCTGGATGGCCTGACCCATGACCAGGGATTCCTGGCCCAGATGGACCGGGTGTACCATGACTTTCAACGATATATGTCCATGCCCCGGATCCAGACAGAGGACTATTCTCCTGATTTCCCCATCCAGGTGGCCTATTTTTCGGCCGAATTCGGCCTGGCCTCGTGCCTTCCCATCTACTCCGGCGGTCTGGGCATCCTTTCCGGGGATCACCTGAAATCGGCCAGCGACCTGAATGTACCGCTCGTGGGCATCGGGCTCCTTTATCAAGAGGGCTATTTCAGTCAGTATCTCAGCGCGGACGGCTGGCAGATGGAGACCTATCCCCTGAATGACTTTGCCAACATGCCCGTGGCCCGGGTCCTGGATCCGGACGGAAGGCCTGTCCAGGTGACCGTTGACTTCAAGGGCGCCCCGGTCCGTATCCAGATATGGCGCGTGGCCGTAGGGAGGATCTCCCTCTACCTGCTGGATACCAATGTCCAGGAAAACCCGCCTGAATTCCGCAACACCACAGCCCAGCTGTACGGCGGCGACAGGGAAATGCGGCTGCGCCAGGAGATCGTCCTGGGCATCGGCGGGATACGCGGCCTCAAGGCCCTGGGAATTCACCCCACGGTGATTCATATGAACGAAGGCCATTCCTCCTTTTCCGCCCTGGAGCGGATCAATCTCCTGAGAAAGGAAAAGGGGCTTTCCTTTGATGCAGCCAGGGAAATAGTGATTGCCTCCACCGTGTTTACGACCCACACCCCGGTCCCTGCGGGGAATGATGCCTTTGACCCCGGGCTGATAAGGGCCTATTTTGAGCAATATGCAGCGGAACTGGGCATCAATTTCAGGGTGCTTTTGGGATACGGCCGTCTCGATCCGAGGGATGAATCGGAACCGTTCGGCATGACTACATTAGCCCTGAGGCTCTCGGCCCATGTAAACGGCGTGAGCCGGCTTCATGGCAAGGTCTCCAGGAGCATGTGGCACAAGATCTGGCGCCGTCACCCGGTGGAGGATGTGCCCATTGATCACATCACCAACGGTATCCATGTCCCCACCTGGAGCTCGCAGGAAATGGCCGCCCTCTTCGACAGCTATCTCGGTCCTGACTGGAGTGAGGATCCGGACAACGAGCACATCTGGATGCAGGTGAAGCAGATCCCTGCGGTCGAACTCTGGCGTGCCCACGAACGCTGCAGAGAGCAACTGGTGAGCTATGCCCGATCCCGCCTTGCGCGGCAGCTTGCCCAAAGGGGGGCATCCAACGAGCAGATCCGGGCCTCCCAAGAGGTCCTCTCCCCCGAGGTCCTGACCATAGGCTTCGCCCGCCGATTTGCCACATACAAGCGGGCCACCCTCCTTTTCAGGGATCCGGATCGGCTTGACCGCATCGTAAACCATCCCCAGCATCCGGTCCAGATCATTATTGCGGGCAAGGCCCATCCCATGGACAACGAGGGGAAGGATTTTATCAAGCGAATTGTCCACCTGGCCCGCCAGGAACGCTTCCGCAGAAAGATCATTTTCCTGGAGGACTATAACATCGACGTGGCCCTTCGCCTTGTTTCAGGAAGTGATCTGTGGCTGAACACCCCCCGCCGTCCCCTGGAGGCCTGCGGGACATCAGGCATGAAGGCCCTGGCCAATGGGTGTCTCAATTTCAGCGTCCTGGACGGATGGTGGGATGAAGGGTATGACCGGGACTTTGGCTGGGCCATAGGCCACGGCGAGGTTTATCAGGACCATGAGGCCCAGGACGCCATCGAGAGTCTTGACCTTTACAACTGTCTGGAAAAGGAGATCGTCCCCCTGTTCTACCGGCGGGGGGAGGCCGGCATCCCCAGGGAGTGGGTGGAGAAGATGAAGGCAGGACTCAGCCGTCTGGTCCCCATATTCAATACCCACCGGATGGTCCAGGACTATATGAACCGCTTCTACCTCCCCAGCGCCAGGCGTTTCGATTCCCTGTGCCGCGACAATTTTGCCGGAGCCCTTGAACTCTCCCGGTGGCTTCAGAAGATCCGGACAGGCTGGCATGATGTATCGGTGGAAGAGGTGATCCCCGAGGAGGGTTTGGAAAAGCCGGTGGGAGAGACCATTGAGGTGAAGGCCAGGGTCAGGCTGGGCTCGATGTCTCCAGAAGATGTGAGCGTGGATGCCTATTACGGCAGAATGGATCCCAACGGCGAGTTTGTGGAACGGGAGACTGCGCCCCTTTTGCCGATTGAGTCTAATAACGGACTCTATCTCTACCGAGGCTACGTGCCCTGCCGCAAGACAGGCCGGTTCGGCTGCACCATACGGGTCATGCCCACGCAAGAACGGCTCGAAAACAGGTTCGTCATGGGCCTGGTGACATGGGCGTGAACCGTGAGGAGGACAGAGCACGGAGGACAAATCGTGGGGTCAGGTCCCTTTAACACAGGCAGATCCGATGGCGCATTGAATCCTCCACGGCTTGAGGCCCTTCTTTCCGGCCAGCTCAAGGACCCCTTTGACGTCCTGGGGGCCCATCCCATTGCCCTGGACTCAGGCCCCGGGGTGGTGGTGAGGGCCTTTCTGCCGGGGGCGCGGAGGGTTGCAGCCCTGGACCTGAATCCCGGGGAAGAGATCGAGATGTCCCTCATCCATAAGGCGGGTCTATTCGAGGCCGTCCTGGAGGGAGAAAGGCTGATCGCTCCGTACCGGCTCAAAGTCGACTTCGGGTCGGGTCTTATTTCAAGGTTTTACGATTCCTATTCCTTTTCCCCGGTCCTGTCGGAATACGATCTTTACCTGTTCAACCAGGGCAATCACTACGATATATACAAAAAATTAGGGGCTCATCCCACCCGGCACCAGGGTGTCTCAGGGGTCCTGTTTGCAGTCTGGGCTCCTTCCGCGGCCCGGGTGAGCGTGGTCGGGGATTTCAATCAGTGGGGAAGGCGGCATGCCATGCGCTGTTGCGGAGCATCAGGCGTATGGGAGATCTTTGTCCCATATTTGGGCCCGGGCCTGCTCTACAAATTTGAAATCCGCACGGCCGACGGTACGATCCTTATCAAGGCCGATCCCTTTGCCTTCCGCTTTGAAAAAAGACCCAAGACCGCGTGCATTGTCTGTGACTTAGACCGGTTCCAGTGGACCGATCAGAAGTGGATGGACTCCCGCTCTGCCCGAAACCCCTTGACCGAGCCGCTGGCCGTCTACGAGGTCCATCTGGGTTCCTGGCGACGGCACAGGGCGCCGGAAGACCCGGATGGTCCATGGATGACCTATCGGGAGGCGGCCGAGGAACTGGTCTCGTATGTCAAGGACATGGGCTTCAATTACATTGAATTCCTGCCCCTGGCCGAGCATCCCTTGGACGCTTCATGGGGATACCAGGTCACAGGCTACTACGCAGCCACGTCCCGCTACGGCTCGCCTGACGATTTGAGGTACTTGATTGACCGCTGCCATGCCCAAGGGATCGGGGTAATCCTGGACTGGGTCCCTGCCCACTTCCCCAAAGACAGTTATGCCCTGGAGTATTACGACGGGACCCATCTTTACGAGCACGCTGATCCCAGGCAGAGAATCCAGAAGGACTGGGATACCCTGATCTTCAACTACGGCCGCAACGAGGTGAGGAATTTCCTGACCGCCAACGCCCTCTTCTGGCTCGACGCCTTTCATATCGACGGCCTGCGCGTGGATGCAGTGGCCGCCATGCTGTATCTCGACTATTCCCGAAAAGAAGGGGAATGGATACCCAACCGCTACGGCGGGCGTGAAAACCTGGAGGCCATCGAGTTCATCAAGATCCTCAACACCCAGGTCTTCAGCCGCTTTCCGGGGGTTGTCACCATTGCCGAGGAGTCCACGGCCTGGCCGGGGGTGACCCGGCCCGTGCACTTGGGGGGGCTCGGCTTTCTCTTCAAGTGGAACATGGGCTGGATGCACGACATGCTCAGCTTCATGTCCCGGGATCCGATCTATCGCCGGTTTCACATGGACAAGCTGACCTTTGCCCTCCTCTACGCCTTTCACGAGAATTTCGTCCTTCCGCTATCCCACGACGAGGTGGTCCATGGCAAGGCCTCGCTGCTGTCAAAAATGCCGGGGGATGACTGGCAGAAATTCGCCAATCTGCGGCTCCTGTTCGGGTATATGTACGGAGAACCCGGGAAAAAGACCCTCTTCATGGGCGCTGAAATCGGGCAGTGGTCTGAATGGAACCACGATGAAGCGCTTCACTGGGAGCTTTTGCAGTATGATCTGCACAGAGGTCTCAAACGGCTGGTGCGCGACCTCAACCGGCTCTATGTCTCAGAGCCGGCCCTTTACGAACAGGATTATGACATTTCCGGTTTTGAATGGATCGATTTCAGGGATACAGACGCCTCGGTGGTATCCTTTATCCGGCGGGGCCGGTCCCCCGACGAGATGCTTGTGTTTGTCTTCAATTTCACCCCGGTCCCCCGGTACCATTACCGGATCGGCGTGCCCCGGGAAGGCTTCTACCGGGAGCTGATGAATTCCGATGCCTCCTGCTACGGCGGCAGCAACGTAGGGCTTGGCGGCGGCATAACAGCCGAGCCTCGGCCCTGGAACAACCAGCCCAATTCGGTGAGTCTGACGCTTCCTCCGCTGGGGATGTTGATATTGAAGCCGCAAGGTGTCAGGGGTGAGGCATAAAGGGCCTCTGTTTATCCAACATCCATCTGCGCCTTCTTCGACCTTTCCTGTTCTGTCTTCACCGCACGCCCCCTCCCGTAGATCCGGGTCATTTCAGACAGTTGCTCTTCCACCTCGGGCACAATCTGGTCGGCCGTAAGTTGCCATGTCCAGTTGCCCAAAGGAGTGGCGGGTCGATTCATCCGGGCATGCTCACCCAGCCCCAGGATATCCTGCATAGGAATGACAGCGGTATCTGCCACCGACATCATGACCAGACGGATCATCTCCCAGACAATCTCGTGGACCGGGGATTGCCGATACAGATAGCGAAAGAGACGACGTTTCTCTTCAGGCGATGCCTCGTTTTCAAACCATCCCCTGATGGTGTTGTTGTCATGGGTGCCGGTATAGGCCACGCAGTTTCTTGGATAAGCATGAGGAAGGAATGGGTGCATCGGGTCATCATCCCCAAACGCGAACAGGAGGACCTTCATGCCCGGGAACTGAAACCGGTCCATGACCTCACGAACATCCGGGGTGATATATCCCAGGTCTTCCGCAATCACTGGAAACCGATCAAACCACTCGGTCAAGGTCTTAAAGAAGTGGATTGCCGGGACTTCCCGCCACTCACCGTTGAGCGCGGTCTTCTCACCGGCCGGGATCTCCCAGTATTGCACGAGTCCTCTGAAGTGATCGATCCTCACCCTGTCAAAGCAGGCAAGGGTATGGCCCATCCGCTCGATCCACCATTGATACCCGGTCTCTTTCAGCACATCCCACCTGTACACCGGATTGCTCCACAACTGACCGGTTTTGCTGAAATAATCAGGTGGAACCCCCGATAAGGCGAGTGGGGCTTTGTTCTCGTCCAATTTGAAGATGTGGGAGTTGACCCACACATCAGCGCTGTCGTAACACACATAGATAGGCAGGTCGCCGATGATCTGGATCCCCTTTTGGTTGCAGTAGGATTTGAGAAAAAACCACTGCCTGAATGCCAGGTACTGGAGGAATTTCTCCTTTTCCACCCTTTGGCGCAGACAGGAGGCGGCCTCGGCCATGGCCTCGGGATGTCTGTCCCGCAAGGACGTCGGCCACCGGCTCCAGACCAGCCCCTTGTAGCGGGCCTTGAGCGCGGTGAAAAGGGCGTAATCATCCAGCCAGCCTGAATGGATGGCACAGAACTTTTTGTAATCGTCAGGGGCCGGGGAAGCAGCGAATCGCTGAAAGGCCTTTTCGAGGATGCGGCCCTTGCACCGGGCCGCTGTGAGATAATCGATCCGCCCGGCATAAAAGGGGGGCGGTCGGGGAATATCGGCCTCGGAGATGATTCCCTCTGCGGCCAGGCCGTCGATTCCGATGAAGAGGGGATCCATGGCAAAGGTGGACCGGCTGAAATACGGCGAATTGCCGCACACGGGATCCGTGGGGTTGAGGGGAAGGATCTGCCACCAGGTCTGCCGGGTGCGGGACAGGAAATCGGCGAACCGATAGGCCTCGTCCCCAAAATCGCCTGATCCCCAACGGGACGGCAGCGACGCCACATGCAGCAACACCCCGCTTCCCCTGATTCCCGGTCCTGTCACTGATCCCTCCTGGCCGTTGGTACTAATGCCTGGTTGCGGTGACGTGCTACACATTTAGAGGATCAGTGTCAAGGCTTTTTACCGCACTGACTCCTGAAATCTGCAACTATCTGTTCAGGCCTTCCATCTCCAGATCCAGGTGGAGCCGTCTCCCGATCAACCGGCCGGGATCAAGCTCCAGGACAAGCCGGTTTCAGAAGAAAATTCTGTCTTAACCTCAATAGGAGCAGAAGGGTTTTTCTGACGCGACTGCCCGGAGCGGAA
>JAGHEC010000047.1 GCA_021159525.1 Deltaproteobacteria bacterium
CGTCTCTTTGTGACTTATCAGTGGGGGAAGCCGCAGCTCGACGAATGCGAGAATGCCAAAGGGGCGGGTGTCCCCCGCAGATAAATCACTCAAGAGACCAGCCCGGAGGCCCGGAGCGGAAGAAAAATTCTTCTGCCCCGGCACTAGGTTCGCAGTTATCCCCCTAATTATTGAGGTGATACTGTTTTTCGCTCCCTATATTCAATCCGGGATCGGGGCCTGGTCCGCAATGCAGGCAATGGCGTCCTGTTTTACCCAGCCCCGTTTCTTGTCGGACACATGGATGAGGGACCATCCGTCATCGGTCCTCTCATGGTTTACCACCGTGCCCTCATGGAGCTTGAAAAGAACGGTATCGGCCGGGTCAGGACCGGCCCGGATGTCCACCTCTTTTGGAAGGATAACGGCCCGCTCATCCTTGGCGATCCGGTAGTACTGGAGGCCGAACGAGAGACCTGCCACGCACCAAAGGCACATGAAGACAAGAAGCAGGTAATACACCCATTCCGATCGCTTGAAGAGCCGGATGAGGAGGAGGGACCAGAAAAACCCGTTGAGCCCGGCAAAGGCCCAGAACAGCTCCTGGAGGCTGAAGGACCTGAGCCAAAAAAAGAGTGTCTCGAGAAACCCCCCGGCATCTCCCAGGGCGTCCCGGGTCTGGTCCCGTGCGTGGGAGAGATTGAAACGGAGATCCGGATCCCGGGGGGTCAGCAAAAGGGCCCGTTCATAGGCCCAGATGGCATACCCAAGCCGATCTGCCTTGAGATACGCGTTGCCCAAGTTGTAATAGACAGCACCCCGTTTGCATCCGGACCGGATAAGATCCAGATAGCCGGCAATAGCCTCCTGGAAACGCCCTTCCCGGTAGGCCTGATTCGCCTTGAAAAAGGCCTCTTCCGGGTTGGTTCCGGCCCAGGCCACGGCCACGAACAGAAATCCTGCCGCGGGCAGGACCATCATCCACCCGATCCTCTTTCTCACCGGATCTCCCTCTCGATTGCCCGAATAATGCCAGGAAGCGCATGGGCGATCCCCACATTCTCCCTGGGTCTGCCCGCATATATGGCGTCTTCCATTTCCTGCAGGGCATTTTGAAGCCTGCCCGCTGTCTCGAAACCGACCCCATGGGATCTCAATATCTTAACCGCCTCGTCTGGCGTCAGGGAGGCCAGACTCAGGCCGAAACGGCTATTGACGTACTCCCGAACAGCCGCACTCAGCCGTGTTGGATCACCATCTTCTATCTGCCGGCACTGACGGATCATCCGTCTTGCTGCGCCCCTGGCCTGCTGGATTGGCCGGGTCCTCAGGGACCGCCTTTTGAGCTGCTGGCCCGTAAATGCCGCCCCATACAGCAGGGCCGGAAAGAGGAGGATTGCCCAGACAAACAGGCTCCTGTTTTGCGTCCACGACCCGGCATCCATATCCCTGACAGACATATGCAGGGGAAGTATATCGTGTCCGATCTCCTGAACCGCCTCTTTTCCAGACCCCGGCGCCCTATTTCCCGCGTCAACGAGGATCATCTTTCCCTTTCCGGGTATAACAGCCAGGGAGTGTCCCGGGGTCTGTATGGTTCGATACTCGCAGGCCTCGGGATCGAAAAAGCTGATGGACAGGGGGGGGATCTCATAATCGCCCGGGAGTTCCGGGACCAAGGCCCATTTCATCCTCTTGGAGCCTGTCAACCCTTTAAGATCGTGGGAGGCTGCAAAAACGGGCTGATCTGCGTAGATCTTGACATGGTCTATGGCTGGCAGTCTGAGATCCGGGATCCGGTGGACATTCCCCCTGCCGGCCACCTGCACGGTCAGAGTGGTCGATTCGCCCGCCCGGATCTTGGAAGGCGTCAGCTCAGAGGCAATGGTGAAACTCCCCACCAGTCCACTGAAACCGTCCGGCTTTCCCTTTTCAGGCAGGCGCATGATCTTCAATTCAAGCGGCTCGCTGAACACGCTTACCGGTCGGCCGGCCCTGAAAAAGGGGTTTGAGAAAAAGGGGTCGTCAAAGGGCCCCCTTCCGGACTGTCGTGTCTCATCATAAACGGACATCTCCATGCGGGCCGGCTCGATCTGATAATCTCCCTCCCTTAGGGCCGACACTGCATAGGCAACCTCTAAAATCTGGCAGGCATACCCCTCCAGCATACCCTGGTATTCCCGCGGCTTGCCCAGCTGCTGGAAGGTCAGGTAATCCTGCTCAGGGAGTTGAAGCGAGATGTTGGAGACCCGGGTCCTCAGGTAAAGGCGAAGGGTGTACAGGACCTGCTCCTCCACATAGGCCTCTTGCGAAGACAGGGTAGCGGTCAGGAACACAGGCCCCCTGGCCCCGTCGGGGGACGGTGCACCTTTGACAATGGTCAGGGAGACCTTGTTGCTCTCGAATGTCTCGCCATCCACCCTGGCCAGGGCAGGTCCGATCTGGAAGGTCCCAGGCGTCGAGGGCCTCAGATAATAGGTATAGTCAATCCCTTTCCGGATCCGGCCGTTAATAATCTCCACCCGGCTCGAGCTCCCCCCCCGGGTCACGTCAAACCGGTCCAGTCCCTCAATCTCGGGCGGTGCATCGCACTGCTTGGCGCCGGAAACGCTGACCACCATCTGTATTGAATCAGAGAGGGTCGCCTCCTGTCTGTTCAGGGTCAGAGAGACCGATATCTCTCCGTAGGCATTCAATGACCCGGGTGTTGCCGCCACAAAAAATGCCAAGCACACAAGAAGCCTTTTCATGCTACCAGTCCTTTCCTGATGCAACCTGCCGGCCCGACTTCTGCGACATCTGCCAGCGCAGGAACTTGGAACGATCCTCTGCGACATTGTCCAGGAGGGCCTCTGCCTTTCTCCTGTCCATGGATGAGACCCCGGTGGACGCTTGTTCTGTCGGTTCGACCGGTTCCCCGATGGGCCCTCGGACCTGCAACTCGCCTGACAGATCCTCGGAAGCATCTTCATCAGATCCCCCGGTGTGGGTTTGTGCCGCATCTTTTTTCTCACCCTGCGCTCCGGCTGATTCGGATTTCTTCCGGCTCTCCTGAGAATCCTCTGCCCCTTTCCGGTCATCATCCTTTTGGGATCCCTGTTCCGGGGGCGCGTTTTTCCTGTCCTTTTCCTCCTGCCCTGACGTATCTGCCCCATCTTTCCGGCCCCCGTCCCTGCCGGGGCCCTTTTCTTTTTTCTCTCTTTCCTTTTTCCGGGCCTCCCATGCCCTGAGGGCGATCTCCAGATTGTGTCGGGCGTTTTCCTTCCCGGGATCGATCCGGAGGGCCTGCCGGTAATACTCCACCGCCAGCCCGGGATTGTCCATTTTGAAGGCCGTATTCCCCAGGTTATAGGCGGACTTGAACCTGATTTCACGGTCCTGGGCCCTTCTCAGGACGCTCGAAAATGCGGCCATGGCCCCCCGGTAATCCCCTGCCTGGTACTGTGCGCATCCCCGGTTATACCGATATCTCAGGTCCTTGGGATGCTCCATGTCCGACCGGGCATAGATCTCCCGGGCCTCGGCATACCGGCCCTCCCTGTAGAGTTCATCCGGATCCTCCGCCCCCCGTGCAGGTGAATCAAGGACCATTCCACCTGCCAGAAGAAAAAGGATCAGAACATGTTTCACCAATCCCCGGTTCCATGCGGCTTTCACCTTCCTCATTCAAACAGGCCCCCTTTTCCTTTCACGAATCACACCTTCGAGGAGGAGCAGAATCCAGGCAGCCACCACAAACAGGGGGAATCGTTCCTCGTAGACCTTGATCTTGCCTGCCTTGAGTTCAGTGGCTTCTGTGCGTTCTTTGATGCCATCAAAGTAGAGGACATCCAGATCCAGGTCTCCAGCCATTGACCGGACATAAGTGCCCCCGGTGACCGCGGCTATCTCTTTCAGCCCTTGTTCATTCAGTCTGGAGACAAGCAGCTGCCCTTGTGCGTCCTTTTTAAAGCCGCCCCCGTCCGCCTCGGGAATCGGGCCTCCGGACGGATCCCCAATCCCGAATACAAAAATCTTGATCCCCTTTCCGGCCGCCTCCCGGGCCGCTCGAAGCCCCCGGCCTTCATTATCCTCGCCATCGGTAATCAGGAGGATCACCTTGTCGGTCCCGGCCGCTGCATCAAAGGAAGATGCCGCGGTCTCGATGGCCGCGGCCAGGTCGGTCCCCTGAGTCAGCGCCATATCCGGGGTAAGCGCGGTCAGGAACATATTGAGTGCCCCGTAGTCGAGGGTGAGGGGACACTCGGTAAAGGCCGTTCCTGCAAACGCCGCCAGACCTACCCGATCGCCCTGAACCACCCGAATGAAGTCCGATATCTCCCGCTTGGCCCTCTCCAGACGGTTCGGCTCCACGTCCTGAACCAGCATGCTCCGCGAGACATCCAGGGCAATCATGATATCCACGCCCTTCTGGGTCACTTCCTGATAATGGCTTCCCCACCGTGGCCCCGCAAGGGCCAGGATCAGGAGAATGAGCCCAGCCAGCAGGCATGCGCATCGAACAATGCTTCTTGCCCGGTTTGTCTCCCCTGTAAGCCGACTCAAAAGATGGGGATCGGCAAATCGTTCCATGGCCCGCCGCTTCTGGCGGGCCGAGATGATCAGGACGAGGGCCGTCAAGGGCGCAAACCACAGGAAATGCAGTATCCAGGGATGCAAAAAGTTCATGTATCACCTCAATAATTAGGGGGATAACTGCGAACCTAGTGCCGGGGCAGAAGAATTTTTCTTCCGCTCCGGGCCTCCGGGCTGGTCTCTTGAGTGACTTATCTGCGGGGGACACCCGCCTGCCA
>JAGHEC010000421.1 GCA_021159525.1 Deltaproteobacteria bacterium
CCTGCCAAGGCCAATTGAGCGTTCTTGCCAAGACTTTCGTCCCGTGGATCTGCGATGGCAGAAGGAAGTAACATGGGTAACAAGGCAATGGCGGGCAGGCTTGCCCCTTCAGCATTCCCGATTTCGTTGAGCTGCGGCTTCCCCCACTGATAAGTCACAAAGAGACGGCGCCCTCCCGGCAGTCGCGCCAGAAAAACCCTCCTGGCCCTATTTATTGCGCTATTACGTGGCGTTCGTGATTTTCGTGGTAAAACAGTCACCGTGAAATCCTTGGATGTCGCCCTGAAAAAAGGGCCCCCCGGTTTATTGAGATGTTGCCATGCTCCCGTGAGATCCAAGGGGAAACCGCGATTTGTCTGTCATATTTTGACTGCTTGTATCATGAGCATGCCGGCAGTTCAAGGAGAGAAATGGATCCCTCGATATTCCGTTTGAAATTGAGCAACAATGCCTGTACAGGCATCACGGACGTGAAGGTGGAGGATGTTGGCGGTGGCGGGCGGAAAAAACGCCCTGTTAGGTGAGATGATCCATGGGCTTTTCGCTTCCATTGATCCGGAGACAGGGTCCAGGGTCATGGGGTGGATCGCGGTGGCTGAGAAGGAGAAGACGCAAAGAGCGAGGCCATCCTGTCCTTGAAACCGGGGGGCATGGCGGAAAGCTTCTCTTCGGGAATGACCACGAACTCGCCGCTCCCCTTTACAAGGAGCCTTCCCTGGTTGTCCCTGATCTCTCCCTTGGCTTGGATCCTGGGGGCCGAGGTCTCGTCCACCATCTGACCGGACACAGTCAGGGGAATACCAATGAATACATTGCGCACATATTTGATCTCCATTTTCCGGGTCACGAGGAAGGTCTTTTTTGAAATCATGACGGCCCACGACATTACTTCGTCCAGGAGGGTCGAGAGGATGCCGCCGTGGGCGATATCCTGCCACCCTTCGTGATATCTTCCCAGGGTAATGTCGGTGCAGACCGCTTCCCCAAGCCGGTAGAACTGCAGGTTCAGCCCGATGGGGTTTTCAGTGCCGCAGGCGAAGCAGCAGTGCCCCTCGGGTTTTTTGATCTTGATTTTAAGCGGCTTTTTCCCGTCTGTCATGGAAGCTTCCCAAAGACCGGTCCGGGGTTGAACCCCTTGGCCCGGCCCTTTTGGTTCCCCGCTATTCCCATGGGCCTGCCGGACCCCATGGGCCCCAGGGACCCCACAGACCCCAGTTCATGGATGCATTGAGATTCATCTCCGCGGCCATGCGCTGCTCCTCTGCCATGTCTTTTTGCAGAGCGAGTTTCTGAAACCGCTGATACGCCTTTTCGTTTCCGATATAGAGGCACTCGCAGTACGTGGCGTCTGCATAGACGTAATAGACCTTGCCGTCTTTCTCATGTGGAACGAGCCTTCTCTGAGTCAGGGTCTTGAGGTGTTCGAGCTTTTCATGGGTATCGGCCAGGCGCATCTGGAATCCCGAGGCTGCGAGGAGGCGCTCTGTGTTTATGGCATTCTGGTTCTGGATGGCTGCACAGGCAGACAGGGCCAAGCCGAACCCGGCAAGGACAGCAAGCCATTTCAGGGCGCCTTGTAGAGGCATGGAAGAGACAATATGTTTGGCGGTTTGAAACATGGCATATCCCTCCTTTTTGGTTGCAGGGCGGTTGTGGTTCAAACACTCGGCAGGCAAAACCGTAATATATCCGGGGTTTCAACCTGTTATCTCAGACTGCTGCGTAACGATGGATCAGAAGTGCAATGCCATCTATATAATAATTATTATCACAGCCCCCGGACAAAGTAAACCGGCGATTGGTTTCCATTGAAAAGAGCCACGGTTTCGTGTAATCAATGGGTCTCCAAGAAAATTATTTTGTATCAGCTCAACAATTAGTGGGATAACAGCGAAGGCTAATACCGGGGCAGGATGATTTTTCTTCCGCTCCGGGCCTCCGGGCTGATTTATCCGCATATTGGGTAGTGCCTGAAGGAAAACTCCTGTTCAGGCAAAATCCGAATATCGAAATCCCAAATCCGAAACAAATTCGAATATCAAATGACGAAATGATCTAAACTAAGACGCTGGATATATTACCTTTTTGTGATTGGGATATTGGTGCTTTGGGCATTGTTTCGTATTTAGCGCTTTGGATTTCGAATTTCTTGAGCGAAAAAACAGGGTTCTGGGTCAAGCAATAGGTATATTGTGCGGATGAATCCGCTCTGGGCCGAAGACGCAACAAGAAGTGGTTGCATTCAAGATCAATAGAGTGGGAGGAGGAATTCGATGGAGACGATTAAGATCATGCCGTGTCTCGATATGAAAGAGGGGCGGGTGGTGAAGGGGGTTCATTTTGTAGATCTGAAGGATGCGGGCGACCCTGTGGAGAACGCAGGCTTTTATCAAAAGGAGGGGGCGGACGAGCTGGCCATGCTGGATATTGCGGCAACCCTTGAGAACCGCAAGACCCGGCTGGAATGGGTTAAAAATGTCTCGTCGGTTATCCAGATCCCGTTGACCGTAGGCGGCGGCATCGGGAGCCTGAACGACATCGAGGATGTGCTGGGGGCAGGGGCCGCCAAGGTGTCCATGAACAGCGCCGCGGTCAGGCGGCCGGAGCTGATTGCGGAAGCCGCAGAAAGATTCGGCAAGGAACGGATTACCGTGGCCGTGGATGCCAGGCGCAACAAGGCCATGCCGTCCGGTTTTGAGCTGGTCGTCTCGGGCGGGACAATGCCTGTGGAGAAAGACGCCATTGAATGGGCCAGGCAATGCCAGGAATTGGGCGCAGGCGTGATTTTGCCCACCAGCATGGACGGCGACGGGACACAGACAGGCTATGACCTGGAGTTTACCAAGGCCATCTCCGATGTAGTGGATGTCCCGGTAGTGGCCTCCGGGGGGGCCGGGACACTGGAACACTTTTATCAGGCCGTGGTTTCAGGGGGGGCTCAAGTCCTCCTGGCCGCTTCAGTATTTCATTTCCGGACGCTCACCATCAGGGCGGTAAAAGAATATTTGAGGGACAAGGGAGTTCCGGTCAACCTGTAGATTTCGGAACGTCGTCCTCTGTGTACCCGACCGCGACAAGACCGTCGGGTATGCCGAGCTGTTTCTTATAATGAATGATCTGGTCGGGCGCGGTCTCTTGTTGAAGGCGAGGGCGGTGTAAGATTTCACTGCATGGGTCAACATGCCCAGACTGGCGCAGGCTGCCGCCAGGGACGGCAATTGGCGTCTTCGGGGTCGATGATCCTGAGGGTAGGCTTGAGCCGTCCGCGGGCTCTACCCGCACCTGATCAAAAATCGAATATTCAACCCGCTGATTTTTTGGTGAGGTCAGGATCTTGTCCAAGGCCTGTTTTTGTGATGACCTCTTTAAACTCGAAATCGCAGCAGTTTTCTTTCCATTCTTCTATCTGATCCTGATACGGATCGAGCCCGGTTTCCATATTGCAGTCCCTGCAAATCACCCTGGCATTCATTCATCTGCCGACAAGGGTTGCCCTGCCGCCGCAATATATGCAGACCAGACGATCCATAAGCTCGGTAACTCCTACAAAAACAATACGATTTTGATGTATCACCTCAATAATTAGGGGGATAACTGCGAACCTAGTGCCGGGGCAGAAGAATTTTTCTTCCGCTCCGGGCCTCCGGGCTGGTCTCTTGAGTGACTTATCTGCGGGGGACACCCGCCTGCCA
>JAGHEC010000078.1 GCA_021159525.1 Deltaproteobacteria bacterium
ATCGTATTGTTAAATTCAGAATAGGTAGCACTGCGACCCTCAAAAATGATCGCAGTCTTATTTGGCTGATAAAATGCCTGCTTTTTCATCCACTTTCCGATGTTCATATACTACCCTCCCGCATCAATATTGGTTTTCACTCGGTCTCTTATAAAATCGGCCATATCTTCAAAAGAGTCTTTCGTATTAAACACGGCATCCACACCCAATTTCAAAAGCCTGTCATGGTCCTCAACGGGAATAACCCCCCCGACAACCACCAATGGCCTGAACTCCGTTTTTCTCAACTTTGACATAAAATCTTCCATAATCGAAATATGAGCGCCCGACAGCATACTCATGCCAATGGCATCCACGGATTCCTGTATCGCGGCATTGATAATCGTTTCGTTTTTCTGCCTGATGCCGATAAAAATAACCTCAAAACCCTGATCGCGAAGCGCCTGGGCGATAACGCGAATCCCGACGCTATGTCCGTCCAATCCCGGCTTTGAGAGTAAAATTCTGATTTTTGATTTCGGGTTTGATTTCTTCATCTGATCAGCCGCCTCCCGGAAATTTTATACCTGTTCAAATTCGCCATAATATTCTTTCATAACACCAATAATCTCACCCAAGGTCGCGTATGTTTTTACAACCTCAATAAGAGTAGGCATCAGATTTTCTCCCTTTTCAATGCTGACCCTTAACTGCGACAACCCTTCTTCAACCGCCTTTTGACTTCTCGTTTCTCTTACTTTTTTAAGGGCGGCGACTTGCATCCTCGGAGCATCATCATTCCATTTCTTCAGTTCCAGAAGATATTCTTCACCTTCCTGAACAAAGCAATTTTTTCCGACGATCCGTTTCTTTCCGCTTCTGATTTCTTTTTCCTTTTCATAACGCTGCCCATATATTTCATTCTGAATATGTCCACCCGATATGGCCTGAAGGAGACCCCCATATTTTGTTTCTATCCTTTCTATTTCTTCATAAACCCGGTTTTCGATTTCTGACGTGAGCGCCTCCACGTAAAATGATCCTCCCAGAGGGTCTATGGTGTCCGTTATGCCCGTCTCGTTCAGTAAAACCTGCTGAGTTCTGATCGCCAGCGTGATCGCCTCCTCGGTGGGTATGGCATAGGCTTCGTCGTATGTCGACACATGCAAGGATTGAATGCCGCCCAGAACAGCGCCCAGCGCCATTAACGCTGCACGGCCCAGGTTGTTGAAAGGTTGCTCGGCCGTGAGCGCGGACGCGGCAACGCCAACACCAAATTTTGCTTTCATCACCTGCGGTTTCGTTGCGCCGTATTCCTCTTTCATAATTTTGGCCCACATCCTTCTGGCCGCCCTGAATTTTGACGCCTCTTCAAAAATGTTCATGCCGGCGACGCTTGCAAATGAAATTCGGTGGCCAAATTCGTCGATATTAAGCCCCCTTTTTATTGTCTCGTCTATGTGGGCTTTTGCGCTCAAAATATTATAGGCAATTTCCTGAACCGCGTTGGCGCCGGCCTCTCTCAGGTGATAGCCGCATATGTTGATGGGATTAAAATTGGGAACGTTTCTGGTGCAAAATTCAATCACGTCCGCCGCCAGCTTCATCGACGGATCCAAAGGGAAAATCCATGTACCCCTGGATATATATTCCTTCAAGATATCATTTTGCAGGGTGCCGGTCAGCCTTTTCAGATCAAAACCTTCCTTCTCCGCGTGGGCGCATAACATCGCCATGATGACCGAGGTCGTCGCGTTTGCCGTAATCGATACGCTTATCTTATGCAGGTCTATGCCGTCGTACAGAATTTCCATATCTCTAAGGCTGTCAATCGGCACCCCAACACCCCCGACCTCTGGAAAGGCCCATTCATCATCCGAATCCAACCCGATTTGAGTGGGAAGGTCAAGGGCCAGGCTCAGGCCGGTATTGCCCTGCTTTATTAAACTTTTAAACAATTCATTGGCTTTATCGCTACACTCAACTCCGGCGTACTGCCGGATAGTCCACGGTCTTTTCCGGTACATCCCTGAGTATATGCCGCGCGTGTAGGGATATTGACCTGGAATGTTATCAATATCTACAGCCTTGATATCTTCTGAAACGTAGAGATCCTTTACCTCAATACCTGAATCCAGAAACCGACGATCATCTTTTTTTTCATTCTTCATATTTTCCCACCCGTTAACCAATCCATCTCAAGGACTCATTCATATTTTCTGAGTCCGATCCATTTGAGCAGAACACGTCAAACTTCGACAATCATGGCCTCTCCTTGCGAAAGACCGCCGCAAAGCGACATCACAGCCTTGCCGCCCCCCCGCCTTTTTAATTCCCGAACCGCCGTCATCAGAATTCTGCATCCGCTCGCTCCGACGGGATGACCGATTGCCACGGCATCGCCGTTTACATTGGTGATATCCCTTAAAGCGCCAAGTTTTTTCTCATCTCCATCCGCGAGGATACGGGTGCCAATCAGCGGCATCGCTGCAAATGCTTCGTTAATCTGAATAAGGTCAATATCGTCAATGGTCATATTCGCTCTTTTCAAGACATTCTGGATGGCAAAACCGGGGACGGCGGCCATCTCCCTGGGCTTGCCTGAAAACCCGGCACAGGCTATGATTCTTCCCTGGATTTCTAATCCCAATTTATCCGCTTTTTCGCGGGACATGATCAGTACAGCGGAAGCGCCATCGTTTAAACCCGGAGCATTCCCCGCAGTTACCGTTGCGCTCCCGTAAACCGGTTTCAGCTTTGCCAGTTTTTCCATGTTGGTGTCCGGTCGGGGCTGCTCATCTTTTTCCACCCTCAGGGACGGCCCTCTTTTTTGAGGGACATCGACGGCCATAAGTTCTCCGCCGATATCATATTTGCCTTCCTTCAGGGCTTCGGCATATCGCATCTGGCTTCGGTAACCCCAAGCATCCTGCTCTTCCCTGCCCTCGCCGTATTCCAACGCAACATCGCCCGTATCCGCGGATGCGGCTTTATACCCCGGATAGACTAATCCGAAGTACCAGTCATAGGCGACGACATGACCGAACTTGGTGCCCCATCTTACGGTGTAAGGGATAATAAGGCCTGTCCTGCTCATGCTTTCCACGCCGGCCGCAAGGGCAATGTCGCATTCTCCCAGTTTTATGGCCCGGTAACACAACCTGGCGCCGACAAGGCTTGACGTGCAGGCGGCGTCAATGGTAACGGAAAAAAGCCTGTCCGGCAGGCCCGCCCTGAGCGCCACCTGCCTTCCGATCACGGATGGGGCCTCGGCTTCGGTGATGTTACAATTACCCATGTATAATTCTTCTACCATATCTCCCGACACATTAACCCGGTTCAGCACTTCTTTGACGGCACATGCACCGAGGTCTTCAATAGGAAGATCTTTCAGACACCCGCCGAACCTTCCAAATGGCGTCCTCACAGAACTTACGATTACCGCTTCTCTTTCCATTGTTTTATGCATCCCCTCTCTATATCGCTCAAAATATGGTGCTTTTGATAGCCCCAACGACCTTATTATTTTTAACTAAATTTCCTCTGCACGCGACGGCGGACCCAGGCAAAACACACGGGTCAA
>JAGHEC010000058.1 GCA_021159525.1 Deltaproteobacteria bacterium
CATTTTATAAAACATGTTTAAAAAAAGAATTAAATGAATTTATCATTGAATACCTAGTTAATAGATTAGGGGATGAAATCAAAAATGTCTCAGAACAATTACCGACTGAAAACATTAGTTTACACCGACATGAAGCATGGGCGATTGACAAAATTAGAGAACGGGTAGAACGGCTAACTCAAACAGGAAGGGTAATATCAAACTACTGGATCTATGACAGAGAAAGCAATGACTACTATGAATGTGATATTGTGCTTATCGCCGCTTCCGGTATTTATATCATTGAATTGAAACATTGGACGGGACGCATTGAGGTGCGCCCTAATCGCTGGCGTATCAACGGCACACAACACAGAAAGGATCCGCACTTAGTCAATGCATTTAAATGTCGTATTCTCAAAGGGATTTGTGCTCGATCCGTTCCTGCTTGTGCTGATCGACTTCGAGTAGAATCCGTCGTAGTTCTAACCAACCCTGAAGCAGAATGCATCGGGAACTCTGCTCCGCGGACGGATAAACACAATCCTACCTTTGATGGCCTTGACGATCTTTTTGCTTATCTTCGATATAGGCAAAAGTGTGCAGGGGACCTACTGACCCATCTTCAGGTAGATGCCCTTTACCGAGAACTGGTTAAACTTCAAGTAGAGCAGCCGGTAAGCGGTTATAATTTTCCTGGCTATGAGATAGTTGAAAAACTTACTCAACGCCCCGACCTCTTAGAGGTCCTTGTCCGCCCCCTCGACTCGGGCATTCGAGGATTACAGCGCTTCCGTGTTTTCAATCCCGACCCTGATGCTTCTCTTACAGAAAGACAGCGTTTTCTCGCTCGGGCTCGTAACACCCTAAAGACCGTTGCAAAGACGGGCGACCATCCGAACATCCTCAAGGTTTGGGACCGTACCGGGGATGACGGAATACCGGTAGAAGGTTCCGACTGGTCTGAAGCTGGAACGTTAGCCGATTTAATCGCTGACCATGCTGGTGGTTTGGAAAAGAAAAAAGCTATGATCATTTTTAAGGGCATCCTTAACGGCCTAGAAATCATACATGATAAGGACATCGTTCATAGAGCTTTGAAACCTGACAATATCCTGATGATTGGCGATACACCAAAGCTGATGAATTTTGACTTAGCGTTCCATTTGGAACCGGACGAAGAACACATAACCGTCTTACCTGATGCCTCCAAGATCAAGGAAGACCCATATGTTGCTCCTGAAGTATTAAGCAAGGGGGATTGTATCCCTGCATCTGACCTATTCAGTGCTGGCGTCATTCTCTACCAGATGCTTACGGGTAGTCGTCCGTTCAAACGTTCGACAGATTTAGCTAAAAGCGGAGGAAGAATGACTGAAGAGGCGCGAGAACGTGTATTCCGTAAAGGAATACCAGAGGATCTTTTGGATGTTATCAACTCATTGATTCAGTTAGACATGAATCGGCGCCCCCAGTCCGTCGGGCAAGTGCGAGAATTGCTGGCATTGACGGAGGAGCCTTACATAGAGCCAGCCAACCGACAGCTAAGACCGGGCGAACACTACGATGTGTACCAGATTGAAAGGTTGATCAGAAGAGGAGGAAAAGCCCAAGTATACCATGCTCGCCGTGCAAACGCGGGATATGTTGCGCTCAAGCTATTCAACCAGGAAGTGCCTGTTGAGCGCATATATGCGGAGGAACGGGCTATGCGGGCAGTGGACTCACCATTCGTTGTACGCTGCGAGCACCTAGGATGCTGGGAAAATGACCGGCACTTTCTGGTAATGAACTTTGTTGAAGGCGAAAACCTCCGCGACATTATCCGCCAGGGCAAGCGGCCTTCCTTTGAAAAATTTACAGGAGTTACCCGGTGCCTTTTACAGGCAGTTGAACACTTGCACTTTAGCGGGGAAGGAGTTACCTGGCTTCACAATGATATTAAGCCGGAAAACGTGCTGCTTCGAGATGATGAGGCTGTGTTGCTCGATCTTGGTATCGCTCGGGAACCTGGCGTAGGCGCTTGCATGGGTACGGCCGGATATATTGCTCCGGATTTAGTAGATGGGGCGGATTTGAACTACTGTGTTAGTGGTGACCTATTCGCACTTGGTGTCACTCTCTTTGAATGGGTTGCAGGGAAACGCCCTTACGAGCAGATGATTGTTGGTAAGATCCCCGCAGATATTCGGCAACTTAGGCCGGACCTTCCGGAGCCAATAGCGAGCTGGCTTGAAAAGAGTGTCCTGACGAGAGCAGCGGATCGATTCAGTGATGTGAAATCAATGCGTGAGGCTTTTGATCGCGCATTGGAAGAGGTTGCCGGTGTTCCAGGTGAAGAACCTGCTCCTTCTCCTCAATTGCCTGTTACTGAGCTTCCAGAAAGCACATTGGATGGCAACCCTTTTGTGGAGTATCTGAACACATTACACAACCTGACCTCAAGCAATGAAAACGCACTGGCCGAGTCTCAGGCACGCAATCCTTTTCGTGGGTACATTCATGTCCCCAACAAAGTAACCGATTTCATCTTAGATACCGTATCTGGTGAGGAGCCTCGACACGTTATCTTAACCGGTCATGCCGGCGATGGTAAGTCCATGATCGGTCTGGAAATTTACCTCCGGCTGCATAACCTGCCATTAGACCAAACATTGAGCGATGATTTGAAACCTGTTGAAGAGCTTGATCTGCCACAGGGTAGACGGGTCATTATCATAAAGGACATGAGCGAGCTAACGGTGGAGGAGAAGGTTGCGCACTTAAAGACAGCCTGTTCAGAGGGGAGTGACCGATACCTGATCATATCCAATACCGGTGCCTTGCTCGAAGCATTAGAAGCCTATTTTAGCGGAGGCTACCGATGGGCCGAAGAACAAAGCCGCGTTTTGGAAGCACTTTCTGTTGATTCTCCTTCCGAATTGTTAATCGACAAGGGCAAATTCGAAGTAATTAACCTTTCACTGGTGGACAACTTGCAAACAGCGGTTGAATTATTAAAGCGCATGGTAGCCTCCGAGCGATGGGAAGGGTGTGAAGAAAAAGATTGCCGACAGATTTGCCCTGTTTACCTCAATGCAAAATTGATTAGAGACAACTGGGAAATAGTCAGCGAAAGAGTGCATTATGCATATAGGAGATTGTTCGAATACGGTGAGAGGCTGACGCTACGTCAGATTTCCGCTCATTTAGCCTATGCGATCACTTGCGGGCTTGATTACGAAGGGATCCGGGCCATGGCTCGGCTACCGAATCCTCCACTAAAAAATGAATTATTGTTCTCGAATCGGTTTTTTGGTGAAGGGGCGAGCGGGAAAAAACCCGAAGCAGATCAGCTGAAGGCGGTGCGTCTCTTGAGGCAATTAGACGTAGGAGCACGACCTTTCCCTGCTCTTGAGCATCGGCTTTGGGCACGGGACGAAGAGAATATCCTGCCGGATCTTCCTCCCGAATTAGGCTCCTTATTCAATGACCTTCGGGCGTGCGGACGCAACATGTACACGCTGCCGGAAGATGGCGATGCCATCCAGCCTCGCAACGCTCGACGGCAGATGCGCCGTATACTCTACTTCTTTGCAAAGCTTACAGGGGAGTTGTCAGATTTTATTCCCGTGTTCCTGAACTCGATAGCCCTCCCTCGTTTTGTCCGTTGGCAATGTACGGGACAATGGGAGAGCCAACGAGAAAGGGAAGAGATACGCAAAGGCATACTTCATGTGATACTTGAACAGTTCACTGGAATTCGGTTGCCCGAGGATACCCCATTAGATGATATCTTTATCACTTTAAACAGAGGACGTTCTGAGATCCGACAGAGCGCCCAGATCGTCCTGGCACGGTTCAATGGGCAGGATTTCGCTATCGAGCTCAGAGAACGAGATTCTCGAATAGGGTCTGCGCGTTACACACCCATACTAATTAAGCATGGAACAGATGCCAACCTCCCTCTCGATCTTCCCCTCTTGGATTATGTGTTGATGCGACATGGTGGCGAGGTAGGGCAGCGTCTGCATTCATCTTACGTAGATCGCCTCGAAAGATTTAAAAACGCCCTGCTTTCTCTCCCTGAAGTAGCAAATCAGAAAAAGGAAGACATGCTGCTGGTTCGATTGCGTACCAACAGTCGTTTTGTGACTCAGACATACTCTGTTGACCCTGACCGCGGTATCGTAGAGGTGTATTAATGAAAGAGAGGCCAATGCCATTCCCGTCAATTAGCAATGGTAGTGAAAAATCCGATAACCCAGCAATTATATTGTTCGGGAACCGGTTTATTGCTGAACAATCACCTCTTGAGCTCCTTGTAGAACTGTTGTTAGTGGCTTCATCACCAAAGAAACTTGGGAACAGTGCGGAGACAACAGAGGCTTTTCCCAGCGTAAAGCAAATCAGAAACTGGGCGAAGCAAAAAAATATGGGACCACTATCGTACGCCCCAAAAACACGACTCTGCCTAAAGCTGTTCGCTTTCCTTGGTAGCTCAAGCATTGAGACCCGTCACCCAAGCCACCAAGCCAAATATCGCGAATTATTAAAAGCGCTTGCGGAAAAGATTGAGAGCAATGAATTTGATAAGACAGAGATACTCCAGAGCATGGAGAACCTTTTCCTGGGCTTCCTTGGAGCAGGGCTAAATAGAACATGGTGCACTCAAACATTTTTCCCTGTAGCACTTGAAATGTTAGGATCCGAAGTATTGTGGGAAAATGCGAAAGCAAAAAGATCAAATATACATTTGTGGGATGAAGCACTTAGATTGTTTTCTTCTAACAAGCATATTTTTCTCGCGCGTGGCGGTGAGTTGCTTTACCTTCAGATATGCAACGCTCTTGTGAAAGGAAAAATCTCAGAACTGAATGAACATTATGCATTAGGCTTTAATTATGAAGAGATCGATCCTGAAAATCTGCGAAGTATTTTAGCCTCTGGGTTTAGGCGAGTGATCGGGAGCTGTCCAGCTGGTCTTGGAGAATTGGCAGAGTGGATCGATCAGGCCGATGGTTTTACGGCAGGTTATACAGATCGCTCTCGTGACGAGCAGCGTTTTGCCAAGGCTGGCTGGTGTCCAAGGGAGTCCTGGCCCGAGGCCAGTCTTTTTGCGGTAGAATTGGCCCGCCTCTGCTCGGTTGGGATTGATCCGATTGAACGTATTGAACTTTTGACTTTGGCCTGTGTGTTTCATGTGCTGCGAAGTCTTTGTGCCCAAAGCATCCGTTACTCCGCTGAAGTGAATGAGCGTCGCAATTTAGGGTCTGCTACGGGATATGCTTGGATTGTAGGGCCTGTTCGCACGGAGGACCGTGTCATCAGAGACTTATCACACCGTTGTTTAGTCCGTGTGCAAGACATAATTCGTACTGCATTGCGGAACAAAAGCATAGCTACTTCAATACCACCTGCCTTGTTAGAAAAGAGATACAATGAGGCAGACCGCCGTTATGGTCACAAACTCTTCCTTTCACTTAGCAAGAAGATCGGGCTTGTTATTCCCCAGCGAGGCCCGGGGGCCCGTTTCGTTCTCTCTGATCGAATCTTACGGTTTTTGGTGATGGCGCTGGTTCGACCAGGAGATAGGTGTACACTGGAGACATTTAAGAGGCGGCTATACGCCCACTTCGGCATTGCTGTTGATGGTGATGAGATTTCCAGGGCCTGCCAATGGGCAGATATCCCTGTGCCCACGACCACAAGACAGCCGGGGGGAAGGTGGTTTGAGAGTATGCTGAGACAAGCCGGTTTTCTGATTGAACTATCTGATGCCATATCTTTGGTTCAGAATCCTTTCCAATTTCTTTTGACAGAAAAAGGATAACCCTGCTGGAGATCTTTTTGGGACTAAAACGATCATTAGAGGATTGAAATGAAGTATTTAGCCGAAAGCTATGCAGAGGCTATCATATCTCGCCTCGAAGAGGCATTTGCAGAACCTACTGAATTCAATCGCGAACACCGCTTCGTTCTGCCCAGCCAGAGAGCGGATCTCACCCATAAACTAGGGCTTCTGTTGGAAGAATTCGTGCTCTCGCAAGAAATGACCGTAGATTTTATCTTTAAGGTAGGCAATGCGTTAGGAAAGCGATGGGCTGGCGGGAGCGAAAAAGAACTTCATCATTTTGACGGTTTGAAGGCGCGGGGGTGGTACGATCAGACCAATAGCCTAACCGTATACCGCAACCGTAAAAGAGGATTCTCGGACTTTCTTGTGGTTGTCCTGATAGGAATAGACCATGTTCGTGATCATGGTAGTTTGGCTGACATGTTCCAGATAGATGACAATCTCATATGGCAGGAAGCGCTCCGCGGTACGTTTAAGCCCTGGTTAAGGCGTTGGCTCGACCATGCTCATGTTGCATATGAAAATGATCATCTTTTTGCAATGGACGACCTCTTGATATCCTTGATCAGATGCAGCCTTGCCGGGCTTTACGACATCAGTTCATTCTTGGAACAATTGCCGATGGAGGGTATTCAGGACGGGCGGGACGCGTATCTAACCATGACTAGTTCAATGGACCGATTCAGACTTCCAGTTATCAGAGATGTACCCCGCTCGAAACGGAAGAAGGGCGTAAGGCCTTATATAGAGGCAGCAGTATCATTCTTTGCCTATTCGGATTTTCTTGAAGATTCGAGGCGTAAATCAGCCCTGAAAGCGATAGGCTCCTACCGCAGTGAAAACAAAGGAACTTTAGAAGAAGACGATCTCGGAACAGAATATCAAAATGAAGAGGAACTGCTATCTGACTTAGAAGCTTACATACGGGATCACAGCCATGAATCAAGGCAGCGTCTATTCAGTGCCAATTTTGTAAAAATCAAAGATAACATTCTGGGATTTAGGAAGAGGCCTCCTAGGTCGGCTCCGAGGACAAAGAAAGTTTCAGGCTCCCCTTTAGAGGCAGCGCTAACAGCCGTGTGGCTCACCCTTGCAGATTTCTCCAAGCAGGCGGCCGAAAACTATCGGTCGCCAAGAGAAGAGATTCGAGAGATTCACTTGATAGCTGAGCAGTTTAAGCACGACTGCGGAGGGGAGACAAAGGCAGAGGCAGATCAGCATGCAATGGATCTATTAGAGAAATGTCTTGGAGGGCTCGATGACATTTTAGAGCAAAGAGTACAGATTGATTGTGGCCAAGAAACAAATGATACGGTTCGCGTCATATCGCAACTCACACCAAGTCGGTGCAAACAGGGGACCATTAGCGGCAGGCTCTCTCGCTCGGCTGAGCCTGGCTTGATATTCAACATAAAAATTGTAAGCGAAAACCTTGATCCTGTCGCTCGAAAATTCCAATGGCGGTTTCCCGAAACCCACCCCTTTAGGACAATCCGGCACCTATTCAGATGGGCAGCAGAACTCGGCAAACAAGATAATTTTCTTCCTGTTTATAGCGTGCCTTACTACACAGAACTCATGCTCGCCAAGGATGACGAGGAAATCAACCGAATTATGATGGAAGCGGTCCGCAAAGAGGAATTGCGTGAGGAATACAATTTATTGAATTCACCCCAACTCCCCAAAGACGACCCAGTTCGGTCAGCATGTAAGGATCTGGCCTTCCATTATGGCAAGTTGGCTGTCACGATTGACAAGGTTGGTTTTTACCGCGGCCTTATGCAGGAGTGGGAAAAGCTGCGTGATGCTTATGATGCAGCCTGCCGCCTCTTCAATGAGCAATATGGAGCCGAAGGCAGCGAAATGGGCCCTCTCCTTTTTAAAGCGTTCTCTATAGTCCCATCCATTGACGATGGGTTCAATCCTTGGGAACCGTTCGTCCGTTCAGCGGTAATTACAGCACTCCACCCAGCTCTTCTGGAGATGATCTATCACCAATGTGCTTTCTTATGTGAAGGGTTCTCTCACGCAGTAAAGGAAAATCTGAAGAGCACAGACCGCCGAATTTTTCGGGAAAGCTACTGGATGGATGTGGTTGATCTCACCGCAATCCATTCACCACTGTTTGGACTTCTATGTGACGAAGACCGGAAATTGGACACAACCATCAGTGGCACACAACTTGTTCACCGAATCGGAAAACGCGAAGTGGAAGAGGCCTCTCTAACCACTCGACTGATGCTACGCTATGATTCCATCGAGGAAGAGGATATAAGCGACACGGAGCTATTTAGAAAGACACGGGAGTCATCCCTCATAAAACACATCCTTGAAGATTATTCCAAGCTCAACCCTCAGGTGAGCGACGGCATCAGCATTGCTGCGTACTCAGGAGATACAATCCAACCGCTTATTGCGGGGCTTGATCAGTTTATCCGTGAGCAAACCGAATCCATGGGGGAACAAGGCATCTATAACGTTTCCCTAACGCTATATGCGGACACTACTGATGACACGGGTGTCGCTCGCTGGATAGCCGAGTGGCGAAAGCGCTGGGACGAATTGGAAACAACAAGCCTGAGGCATTACAGCCGATGCAATATATCCGTTTCGCACAGGCTGGTTACCCGGGATAGAAACTTTTCTGAATTCGTCAACATGATCCGAAATAGCTTGGAAGTGGATATCTCATTTCTGATGCATTTTATTGAAGCTGGCAAGGAGGGAAACGAACTCCGGCGCATTGCCCCATATGTTCCGGACCTGCAGATGATGAAGTTCCCGATTCTCGAAAAGGCAGGATGCATCGAACATGGGCCTGGAACTGCTCACAAGAGGTATCGTATTGTCAGCAACCGTCAGTTTCTTGTTCCATCGCTACACGCAGAATTAATGGCTCGTTTGAAGAATAACTACCCTCAGCAGGCACTTGACTCCCAGCATATAGTCCTTGGTGTTGGCGATTTTCACCCTTGGGAAAGTGTTGTTGATGCATTTCACGAGAAAAGCTCATGGGTCGTATGCATCGATCCCTGTGTGGATGAAATGCTCGTCTCTCGCACAGGCAAACATGGTCAACGTAAGCGGGATATTATTGGCTTTGGTTCAGGTGTTGGGGCTCACGGTGAGCACAATTACACGGTCTCTACAGAATTCTTTCATCTTAGCGACATAAAGCACAAGATTGCTGTCCAGGTATCGAGCCTGTTTCCCGCATATAATAAAGAGGAGTGTGACAAGATCGCTGAGTCCGTAATAAGAGAGTCGCAAAATTTGTCAGGGCTTTCCCTAGTAAGGGCAACAGGTCTCAGTGAATATGTCCGCGACTATCTTGCTTACATACTGACGCGCAAGCTGATCCCAAAGTCTGAAACTGCGTTTTGTGATGAGATTGTATCGCTTGATGCGTTTCGTCATTGGTTCGAATCCGATGGCAATTCATCTCGCCCTGACCTGCTGCATTTAGCTGCCAAGATTCGGGGGGAGCTCATCGAAATCGACGCCCATCTCATAGAATGTAAACTCGCGTCTGCATCTGCGGCCCATCTGGAAAAGGCCCATGAGCAGCTTGATCGTGGACTGCGACGTCTGATGAAGTGTTTTCGACCGCGCCAACAATCTGATAATGCTGGCGATTACCCTCCTGATCAGCGCTATTGGTGGCTACAATTGCATCGTCTCATTTCAAGCAGAAGCGTTGTCCCAAGAGCCGACCGCGAGCGTGTGCTTTCAGTATTGGAGAAATTGACAGACGGTTATTTTAAAATTTGTTGGCGTGCGTCAGCGCTCACCTTTTGGACGGATGAAACTGCCTCCGACATTCACCTGACAGCGACTTGGCCGTTCGAACTATATGGTTTTGCCCTAGATATCAATGTGTTGTCAACCGGAAGTAAGCTAATTGGTCGACTTTGCCTTGAAGCAGATATTCCATCTTTGCCCGAGTCCGAGATAATATGTTTCCCTCAGGAGGATGTATTCGGTGAATGTAAAGAAAACGATATTGATGCTCAGGAGCCTAGCACGAGAGGACTAGATGATCAGGTTTCAAGGAGTGATGTAAAGAGCGACGTAGCCGGTCTGTCTCCGAAAAATGGAGGTGATCAAGTCCCTCCTAGTTCAATTAGTAAAGGGCTATCTACCGGGAAGGTTAGCAATGGGAAACGTTTACCATCCGTCTCGGTAGAAATTCCGGAACGGGTCTTTCTTGGCAAAACGATTACCGGTGAAAGAAGGATTTATTGGGAATTTGGGCACAAGGGCCTACATAATCGACATATGTTGATTTTTGGCAGCTCAGGCATGGGCAAGACCTATGCCATTCAATGCCTTCTTTTTGAGCTTGCCAAAAGTGGTCAAAACTCACTTGTAGTGGACTATACAAATGGTTTTCTACCGAAACAGTTGGAGAAAATCACCATAACCAAACTTAGTCCCATCCAGCACATGGTGGCTCAAGCGCCACTTCCTATCTCGACTTTCAAAAGACAACCACAGGATTACGGTGAGGGGGACCTAGTATTGGAAAAGAAGTCAAGTGCAGCCAAGCGTATAGCCTCCATCTTTCAAAATGTTTACGGCCTCGGCGAACAGCAATTCAGTGTGCTGTTTGATGCTATATTCGAGGGCATGAGTAAATATGGCGAAAACATGACACTTAATCGTCTGTTGGATATCCTTCAGGAATATATTTCGGATTCTGTCCACAATAAGACTGCGTCAATGACGACATTAAGCAAACTCAAACCCTTCGTGCTTGATGAGCCATTCCTATCTGATGCGGAGGGCATTGGTTGGCAAGAAATTTTTAATAACAGGCAACACCGATGTCATGTGTTTCAGCTTGCAAATATGGATTTTCATTCTTGGCGGCTTATTACGGAATTCGTTCTCTGGGATCTTTACGCTTTTGTGCGTAGTTGTGGTGACAGGCATCACCCCAAGGTTGTCGTTCTCGATGAAGTACAGAACCTCGATCAACGCGAAGAGGCCCCCTTCGCTAAATACCTTACGGAGGGTCGTAAGTTCGGTATATCCTTGATACTCGCTACCCAGACTTTGAGCAACTTGAGTACGGATGAGCAAAGCCGGCTGTTTCAGGCCGGGCATAAGCTCTTTTTCAAGCCCGCCGAAACGGAAACGAAAGTATATGCTACGCTTCTGCAAAATGCCACTGGCGAACCAGCGTCTACCTGGATACAGCGTCTTTCCTCGCTTAACAAGGGAGAATGTTATTCACTTGGTCCAAGCGCTGCTCAAACCGGAAAGCTCCAGCAGAAGGCATTCAGAATTCGCATTGCTGCTTTAGAAGAGAGGGATATTTAGGATACGGACTTTTGTAATGACCGCAGCATCCAACCATGATCGCCTGCCCTTGCATTTCCATCAAACGTTCATCCCCGAACGGCATTACATTGCAGCGCTTCTCCGTTATGCCGCAGGAGGACCAAGAGGGAAACCACTAAAGGAGATCTCACTCATTACAGGAATTCCAATGGGGGAAAGTTCCGGGAAAATGCCTGCTATTCTAGATTATTGCCGCGGAATGGGTCTGATCTATGTAAAAGAAGGCGGCAATGGAGGCCCCAAAGAACTACGGCTTACTCCCTTGGGGCGATCTGTTGTGATTGAGGATCCGCATCTTTCCGAAGGAATTACGCAATTGCTCTGTCATATGAATCTGTGCCGAAGTGATTTTGGTGCAGACCTTTGGTTTATGGTTTTCAACGCAGGAAGTAGGATATTGGGAGACTGTTTCTCTGAACAGACATTATTGAAATACCTTGAGGGAATATACGGAAGAAAGAAACGCTCCCCCATAGGCCCTTTGCTCCGGGTCTATACAGAGTACACTGCCCTTGAAAAATCCGGTGTTCTTAGGCAATCGGGTCATGAAATTCAGCGCATCCCATTTAGTTTACGCGATATATATGTCCGTGGATATGGGGCATGGCTTATCTCCCAGTTTCAAGCGCATTTCCCTAAATCCCGGCAAGTAACTACAGATGACTTTGAAAAAGCCGTAGGTTTGAAGAATATCGCGCTGTGGTCCCAAGAGGATTACGAAGAATTCCTTTTTGCAGTGGAGCGCAAAGGGCTCATTTCCGTAGACCGTCAGATGCGTCCATTTGTGATAATGATAAAGGTAGATTCTGTGACTGCATGGGACAGTGTTTACAGTGATCTTGTTTGAGAAGGAGTGAATTATAAAGTGGAGGATGCCAACAATGTACAGGCTCCATGAACTTGTTGAATTTAGGGAAGACCTATTTTTTGACGGAGCTGTTAAAACTAGTTGGATTGAGAGTGATCCAGGAAAGGCAGAATTAGCTGCCAGGCATTTTGTCTTTCATGGCCCATCGTATCATGGGGTCTCTGAATCTGATGTAGAGATAAGTGCGGCGTACAAGCTAACTGATACGGTCAGTTTTCTAAAGCATGTCGTAGAGGTCGTTTCAGATCCTGATAAATGCAGCAATAATCCATTTGGCCTAGCCATAGCGGGCTACGGGACTGGTAAATCCCATTTGGCTCTTACAATCGCATGTCTTTTGAAAGACCCAACAAACGGAACCTCGCAGGAAATCCTTAAAAACATTCTTATTGCGGACGGAAATTTGGGCGGTTATATCCGAGATAAGATAGAAGAATTGAATAAGCCTGTACTCACAGTAGCACTTAATGGGATGGAGGATTTTGATCTCGCGGGTGAACTGTCACGACAGTTGTTATTCCATCTGAGAGAGTATGAACTAGATACTAAACCACTTGAAGATCTAACCCCCCGATTCAATTTGGCACTCAAGTTTGTGGACCGTAATTTCGAATTCCGGCTTCCTGATTTCCGTGAGAAATTTGGCGATGATATTAATAAAAGGAAGGTCATCGAGCGCTTAGAGGATCGCGATGAAACGGCCTACAAGTTTGTAAACGATATCTTTGAACGGGCAACCGGAACATCAATCAGGGCTGTGGGCAGGGAATCGGTTCAGGATTTAATCGCGACATTTCTCGAGAACTACTGCGGACCCGGAAAGAAATTTAAGTCCTTACTTATTATTTTTGACGAATTCGGGAGATACCTTGAATTTGCTACAAACCGCCCCCACATTGCGGGTGATGCTGCTCTCCAACAATTATTCGAAGCAGTACAGGACAATCGACACGCCTGTTATCTTCTTTGTCTTAACCAATTGGAACTCAAAGCGTATGTGTCGCGGGTAGCGCATGAAAAACGGGACTTTCTCAACCGTTACATAGGTCGTTACGATGTAGCGAGAAAATTCTACCTTTCGACCAACTTAGAGACTATTTTTGCTAATTTGATCCAAAAGAAGAAACTTGAAGTTATCAAAGAGGAGGTTGCTGCTGAACGAAATGCATCGGGAAAAGAATTGAATGAATTATTGAAAAAATGGTTCCCGAGAGCTGCGGCCTCCTCCGTTTGGGATGATCGCGAAGGCTTCAATCGAGTTATTGTTGAAGGGTGCTGGCCTTTGCATCCGGCTTCGACCTGGATGCTTTACAGCCTCGGAAGTACTGTAGGGATGCTGCAACAACGTTCTGCTATAACCTTTATAGCCGAAGCTTTTAAAGATTATTCCCAAAAATCGATCGAACCCGGGAAAGGGTGGGCTATCCGTGTCGTTGATCTTTGCTCAGATGCACTGATTGAGGAACTAGTTGGTTCTGAACGTCATGGGCAAGCCCAGGCTTTTGAAAGCGTAGTCGAGAAGTACCGTCACGATTTGACTGAAAGGGGATTTCGTATTCTTAAAGCAATCCTAGTCGCCAATAAACTTGGACTAAAAACCGATTCGAGAGATGAGACCATTGAGGCACTAGCAGTTTTTGCTGGAATCTCACCCACAGCTGTTGCTTCAACTTGTGAAACTCTTATTAACGAGTTTGGCGCTCTCGACTGGGATGACCATTTTAAGCGATTTGAGATTATTGAGGATGCTTTACCCCGAAGAGCATTCATCCGGTTGATGGAGGAGAAAGCCAATGAAACAACTGACATATCGCCAGGTGAACTTTTCCGTCTGTATTTTGCTACCTGGATGGATCTGAAGGATGAAGATCCTGATTTTGCGGCACAGAGGCGATTATCTACTGGGGAATGGAAGTTCAGGGCTTCATGTTGTGACTCGGATTTTATGCAACAGAAGATCATTAATGTTTATAGAGACTGGTATGAAGCGGTCGATTGTGAGACTCCAAGAGGTCAACATATATTTTGTTATGTTCCCAGTGGCGAGGATGCTGAGGAAATAGCTGCCTCCGTTAGAGGAACACTTGCTGAGATTGCAAAAAAGGCAGGATATGATCGAACAGGACTGCCTATCCTTATTACGCTTGTACATGATGAAAATGACAGGCTTGCCAATGCAATGATGCAATACCATGTGTTGACTAAAGTTTTTTCACCAGAAGAGAGAGAGAAATTTGCAAACTTCATAAGTATTCACACGGACTATCTCATTCATGAGATGCAAAATGCTTTTGATGAGCTTTTGAAGAATAAAGATCATATATGGGTTACACCGGCTTCTGTTAAAGCGCAGCGCCTGAAGAGAATCATGGCAGCTCTTTTTGAAGGTGTATACAACAGGATACCGCCTTTTGAATTCGATGGTTTTTCAACCCCTAGAGGAAATGCGGCCAAGGATGTGGCCGCTTTAACCCGTGCCCTTGTAATGGGACAAGTAAATGCCGACTGGATTACCAGCCAACCAGTGAAAACTAGAAACAGGGTCAACCGTCTTTTAGGAGACGCATGCTGGGGGTTGCTTGCCGAAAGTGGGATTTTACGCCGAGTAGCCAAAAATCCTATCTTAAATGAGCTCTATTCCGATTTTGATTCCAACCTCAGAGACGAACAGGGATTGAATCTTGGAAACGCCTGGATGAAACTAATTCGGCCACCCTATGGGTGCAATGATTTTTCTGCCTCTGTTCTTATTGCGGCGTTTATTGCTACACGTCATGAGACGGTTCACATCTTGGAAAAGGGATCTGTCACCGATCCTGCGAAATGGCTGGAAAATGCTCTAAAGAAAAATACGTTTGAGAAGAATGTGCTTTCTTCTTCAGTGCTTTGCTCCATATCAGATGAAGTTATCGATGAATGGCAGACTCTGCTTGAGGAATGGGATCTTGCTGAAACTTATAATGGTAAAGTAGATTTCTTACAGAAGGCCTTAGATTTGCAGGAACGCAAGACTGTTCCACCTGTCTTATATGAACGTTACAAGAGATTAGAAACCGATAGTATACATGCAAAAAGTAAGCTGAATCATTTTGACGATTTTATCGAAACGCAAATGGGGCATTTGGAGCGCCAAATAGAAAAGGAAAATTCAGGGAATTTGAGTCGTTGTGCAGCTGAGCTATTGAAGTTTATCAAGAAAATGGAAGGGATGGAAAAGGATCACTGGCTGCCTGAACAAGTGGAAAGATTACGACGTTTATACAATGAGGCAAGGGTTTGCACGGAAAAATTCTTTGATGAATGGCTTAACCTCCAATCGATCAATAGGATTCAGGAGGTTGAACGGTTTCGACACAAAATGGACAGGATTTCTGAGAATCTGCGCAACATTAATCTCCCAGAAGATGCCGAAAAGTTGGAGAATCATGTCAATAATGAGATTCATACAGTTCAAGAAAGCCATCGCCTGTCCTACATCCTTGACGAAGCAAACGCTTTCGTAAAAAGTACGGGCAGTTTACATAGACAAGCCACAATTAAGCAGCTTCGTGAAAACAAGAAACGATGTAAAGATATAGCTAACCAGTTAAGGCAGTTGGAGAAAATTAGAGCAACCACAGAATCACGGCGACTTTTAAAAGCTGTGGAAGAAATCCGAAATCAGGCGGATATTTTATTGTCCGAGCACAGAAAACGTGGAAATGCAATATGGGAATCAAAAATAGAAGACCTTAATGATGTTCAAAACCTTGCTATAGAAGCGCGACTTTTAGAGCACATCTTCGCTGGCGAGGATATAGATGTCGAGGCCTTCCGTTTGATGGGAAACGTTCTCGAAAATGTCAAAAGACACTGGAATGAGCTGTCCAATAATGAAGCACTCTCAGACTCGGAACTGAAATCCTTGATCAGAGATAAGAAGGCTGAGACAGAGGAGTTGATAGATGAAGAAGATGAAGTACCTTGGAATATTCATGGATTATACAGCCTACTCAAAGATTCTATGATGTCAGAAAGGGAACGTTTAGCGAAAGATTGGATGGATAGGAATGTGGAAGTTATTGATTTGAAAACAAAGGATCCTATGCAAATCCAAAATCAGCTGAAAAGACTTGAAAATGCTCCTATATTCCTTTCTGAAAATCAGAAAACAAAGGTCGAATCAACGATAGAATCCTTGAATCGTAAACTGGATGGCTTACAAGTAGAAGGATTATTAGCGCGTTTCAAAAGCCTTTCTAGGCAACAGCAAATTCAGTTCCTATCTGAAGCACAAAAGTTGGTAGAAATCTAAAAAGAAACTGCCCCCATATGAGTCCACTTTGTTGTCTCAAAGCGGAATCTATCAATAAACTGAAGAAAGCTTTTTAGAACTGCATTAAAGAATCACGTATAAACGGATCAAAAAACGGAAGTTTAAGAAGATTGTCGATCTGCTGAATTACATTGATCAAAAATGCTCTAGCCTGACTTTACTACGCCCACAAAGTAGTGGGGTATAACACATGGTAATTGTCATAATAATTAGTCATGTCACTTGTATACACTGAAAGGGATAGTGGTTCTCAACTTTTTTTC
>JAGHEC010000133.1 GCA_021159525.1 Deltaproteobacteria bacterium
GACAAAAGCGTATGGCACAGCATAATCGGAATGGCCACTGCAAGCCCCAGCATGGTGGTCACCAGGGCCTCCGATATCCCTCCCGACATCAGCCTCGGGTCCCCCGTGCCATGGCAGGTGATGACGTGAAAGGTATTGATCATGCCGGTAACGGTTCCCAGGAGTCCCAAAAGGGGGGCGATAGCCGCCAGCATGCCCAGAGTGGACAAAAACCGTTCCAGTTTCGGAATTTCATTCAATATGGCTTCCTGAAGAACGTTCTCCATGTCTTCGCGGCTCATATCCCGGCTGTTGATCCCGGCCATGAGCACATTGGGTATCGGCTTTTTCCCCGCCTCTTTGCAAAGGTCCGCGCACTTGCCCCACTCCTTCCGGATCGCATGTCCGCACACCGCATCGACAAAACGATCCGCGTTGATGCTTTTCCGGAACAGATAGAGGCTTCTCTCTAAAATGATCAGCAGGGCCAGAATTCCGATGCCAAGGATCGGGTACACGATGGGCCCCCCTTTTGGAATCTGTTCCATGAGGCTCAGCCGATGGGTCAACTGCCGCAGGGCCGCTCCCTTTGAAATATCGATGGGAACATCATCGGATTTGCCCTTCAGGTAGGCCGCCAACTTTTTTTTCATGCGCGGCGGAGGCAATTTGGAAAGGGCGAACAGACGCCTTCCGTCATCGGAGTAAAGCAGAAATCCGGTTTCCCGGGGCGTCCGATAGGCCGCGGTAAAATTACCCAATACCAGGATATCACCGGAAACCTCCTCCCCCGCCCGATTTACAAACGGCCCTTCTTCTATCCGGACCTGCCCGGACAGGATGATTTCATCAAAAAGGAGATCGACCATGGACCGGATATGATCCATTCCGGGAAATTCCGTCTGGTTCAAAATCGGCTGCAGGATCATTTCCCGGCCCGGAACAAGGGCGCTTTGCAGGCTCCGGCCCAGAAGAACATCAATATCCCTGGCATTGACACGGACAAAACCGACCAGCTCCCGCACATCCCCCTCAACCTCTTCCCGTTGAGCGAGCAGCTCCTCTTCCCTGGATTCCAGGGCCTTCAGGCCTGTTTCCAGTTCCCGGTTTTCCCTTTCAAGGTTTTCCCTTTCCTTCTTCAACTTTTCAATCGCCGTCTTCAAAGCCTTTTTATCGGCCAATATCCTTTGCCTGGTCTCTCTTGCCTCTTTTGCGGCGCGCTCTTTTTCCTGGTTTGCCTTTTCGAGCAGAATCATCCTTTTCTCCCTGGCCTCTATCTGCATGGCGCGCATGTCTTCGGCATGAACTGTCACCGCCGGGAGTATCAGGATTCCGGCGGCCACAAGGCCCAAGACAAATCCTTTTTTCATTTCGTCACCAACCTTCCAAGCGGCAGAACCAACAGATCCACGGGCCGTTGTTTCGTCCCCATCTCTATGGCCGCGTTTATTTGACGGTTGTATTGAGGCGGGAATTTTTTCCAGGCAAAGGCGGCCGCATCAAAATAACCGGTTGTCTTCCCATCCAGGGTTTGAAAGAATAATGAGATCTTTCCCAATCTGAAAATATTGACCTGAATCTTTTTGCCATCAATGACAATCTCCTCCGGATAAACCTCCACCGTGTTGCCGTATTCCGCCTCCACAGACAATGCCTCCATCACCTTTCTGAATTTTTCACTGGTGGAAACCATGGCGTCATCCAGAGTCCGTCTCAAGGTTTCAAGGCGTCTGTCGCGTTCATCCGAAAGAAACGGAACATCTTCCTTCACCAGGGCCGCCAGCCGGTTATAAGTCTGTTCAAGAAAGGGAAGCAGCTCATCCGAGATGCGTGCGATCTGCGCAATCTCACGTTCAAGGGCCTCAACCGAGGCCCGGCGGGCGGCCACATCCTTTTTCAATTCGCTGTTCTCAGCAGTCAGCCGATTATTTTCACTTTCCAGTTTTTCATATTTCGCCTTGAGCCTTGACCGTTCCTCAGCCCATTTATCCTCGGCCTTCTGGGTCTTCCGGCGGATCGTTATCGATTCATTCACCGGTTTTTTTACCTGTGCCGGAAAATTTTCCGAGAATACCGGCCGGATCTCAAAAAAGCAGAAAAAAGCGGTTGCGCAGATAAGAATGAATGCAATGTTTTTCAATCTCTATTTCTCCCTATAATGCTTCACTTCCCCGCTAAAATTGAAAATTGAAGCCACAGAACCAGGTCCTGGGCGGCGCCAGCAGGCCGTCGCCGTAAAGGTATGTCTTGTTGGCCATGTTGTTTACCTCTCCAAAAAGCTCAAACCGTCCGAACCCCAATACGGCCCAGGCCGGGCTGTATTCGAACCTCAAATTAAAGATGGCGCGACCCTCGACTGAGGCCTTGTTATCGGAGCGGGTATACTGCCCGGACTCGTATTTCATGTTCAGGACAATGGAAAAATCCTTAATGGGACGAAAGAAAAGATCCGCGTACACCCTGTGCCTCGGCTTGCAGGCCATCCAGAGGCCCGTATCCTCATCCATGGCCCTGAGGAATGTGTAGGTGGTTTTCAACGACAACTCCTTCATGATTTTCCAGCTCAACAGGAGATCCGCTCCCCGATAGGTCACCTTCCCGAAATTCTCATACCTGCCGATCCCGTCCTTTCCCAGGACATAGGTGATCCGGTCGGCGATAGAGTTGTAGAAGAGGGAGGTCCCAAGGGAGATGCGCGGAGATACTTCAACAAAAAACGATACATGGAGGTTGTCCGCGGTCTCTATGGCAAGATCGGGATTCGGTTCTTTGGTGCTGGTCTTGTCATACCTCTGATAAAAGGAAGGCGTATTGGAAACACGATTGTAGGCAAACGAGAGGGACCATCCCTTTCCCGTGTGTGAGATCTTGACTTCCGGATTAAGGGTGTTGTCGAAATCGGAATAGAGACTGCCGCGGAATCCGAGGGAAAAAGTTACTGGCAGGGGCTTAATGGAAAAAACGTTGGCCGCAAAAAAGGAGGTCGAATACTCCCTCTGGGAGGCAAACCGGCTGCTCTCGGCCGCGCCCCAGCGAAAGGCGGCGCCATAGTTGATGGTTCCCCATGGTCCCATGTCCAAAGAGCTGTACAGATCCTCACCAAAATCCCTGACGGACATGGAATTGTTGATGTTCCTGTCCGTGTCCCTGTTTTGGGTGTCGCCCTCATTATAAAAGGTCTTGCTTTTAATCCCCTTTGCCTTGACCGACAATGCGCAGGAGAGCATATCGCTCTCTTTTCTGGAATGGGACGTGGGGTATTCCGGTCTTCCGCTAAGGCCCATCTTATCCTTCAGATAATCGGCTGAAAATGCCACGCTCAGTTTCTCATCCGGCAGATATTCAATCTTGCCGCCTGCCCGCTTCTTTTTCCGGTCGTTATTTACCTTGTATCCGTCCGTGCTGTCATACCCCAGTGAGGCGCTGACGCCGAAGGAGCCTTTGATGGCCCGGCAATTCGCGCTGTAGCTCGATGTGCCGAAATTTCCCCGGTACGATTTTACGTTCCCGCGGAAGGCCCCAATCCTTTTCGTGGTGATCAAAATAACGCCGGCGCTGGCGTCATCCCCATATTTCAAGGCCCCTTCTCCACGGAGGACTTCTATTTTTTCAATATTTTCAAGCGACACAAGGTCGAATTTGACGGCGTTGTGGCTGGAAGAGGGGTCGTTGATGGGGCGACCATCCAAAAGGACCTTCACCTTGTAGGAGCCCCAGATAGACACGAAGGACTCCCCGGCCTTTATCCCCGAAACCTGATTGAGAACACCGGAGATCTTTTGAACATTCATCCTTTTTATCTCATCGGCTGTGATAACGATCACATCCGCGGCCGCGAATACCGAAACAGGCCTGCACGCGCAAGAAAACGCCGCCAAGAAAACAGCCGCGGCCATGAATGACACGGAACAGGTCAGACTGCCCCATTTACGATTGAACAAGCTTTCAAACTCCCATATTCCCGCGTGGACATCGGAGGCGCGCTTCTTCGGCTTAAAGGCCGGCCTTTCCGCAACTTGAACTGATCGGGACCGCGCCGAATCAGCGCAGATCCCGGGCACACGGGGCTAATCTACGGATCCCGCTTTGCCAATTCCTTTAAAACGGATGTAACACCTTGACAATAAAACAGCTCTTGAGCGCATTCCCCAAACAGATCGCCGGCCGGCTTCCTGTGGCGCAGGGTATAAACACGCTTTTTCCGCTCGATGGCCTTGAGGACCAGTTTCAGGTTTCGCCTGTTCGAAGGTCCTATGGGAAAGCCGGAATCGATAAGGCATTCGGCCTTCTCCAGGAAAGCGAATGAGCGATGCAGTTTGCCCTTGCGGATATTCCCGAACGGTTTCTCGCTGATCACCTTTGCCCCGATAGAACGGGCCACGTGGCAATCTATGTCGTTTTCATGGATCACCCCCGTGATGATATTGAATCCGTGTTTGGAAAGAAGACGGTAGACAGCCGTGCCCGTGCCCCCGCCTGCGACCACATAGACCGCCGCCCCATCTCCGTTGGCTTTCAACTCCATGGCGCCCAGGCAGTTGCTGTAATGCGCGTAATTGAGATCATAGAGCCTGGCTATCGTCTCTTCCTTGACGACTTCCTCGGGCGGACCGCACTCTGTGATGGTTCCATCCTTGACAAGGATAACCGTTTCAGCGATTTTGAGGGCAATATCCACGTCATGGAGGGACACGATGACCGTAATCCCCTTTTCTCTGGAAAAACGCCGCAGGATGGCTATTAGCTCAATCCTGTGCTTCAGATCGAGATGGAGCGTCGGCTCGTCAAGCACGATGACTTCAGGCTCCTGGGCCAGGGCCCTTGCAAGGATCACCTTTTGTCTTTCCCCGTCGCTCAGCTCATTAAAATACCTGTCTGAAATATCCCCGGCATTGACCAATAGCAGGGCCTCTTCTGTCTTCCGTATGTCTTCCTCTGACAGCCTGCCCAGAAAACCTGTATAGGGATGTCTCCCCATGGCGGAAAACTCGAATGCTGTGATCAGGCCGGGAGACAGCCTTTCTGTCAGAACCACTGCCAGGGCCTTTGCCAGTTCAACCGAGTTTAAGTCGTTTAACATGCGGCCGTTAAGATATACTGCTCCCTTCAACGGGGAGAGGAGCCTGGACAGGGTCCTTAAAATGGTCGTCTTCCCCGAGCCATTGGGCCCTAAGAGGCAGATGAACTGCCCCTTGAGCATCTCCTGGTTGATGCCGGCGACAACGGTCTTTCGCCCATACCCGACCGCCAGATCCATTGCCTCCATGACCCTGGTTTCATGTTTCGTGACAGTGTCGCGTGTAACGTGGTTTTGTGTCTTTTTCATATTGCAGCTCTCCTCCTGAGTAGAAGACCGATGACAATTGGCGCGCCAAAAAAGGCGGTAATGGCGCTTATCGGCAGTTCCACGGGAGAAAACAGAATCCTGGCTATGAGATCGCATAGACTGGTGACAATAGCGCCCAGGAGCGCTGCCCCGGGGATGAGGATCCTATTATCCGATGTGCCGAGCGCCAGCCTGGCCATGTGAGGAACGGCAAGCCCGATAAAGGCGACAGGCCCTGCAAACGCAGTGACCATGCCGGCCAGGGCGCTGGAAAAGGTTACAATCAGGAGGCGAAAGACCATGATATTTACCCCCATGCTCTTTGCGTAATCCTCTCCTAATAGAAAGGCGTTAAGGGGTTTGCACAAAAGGTAGGCCCCAAAAAGCAGCAACCCGCCCATGATACTGACGAGACAGACTTCATCCCAGCAAAATCCGGAGAAGCTGCCCATCTGCCACAAAACAAAACCTTTCAGCTTTTTTTCTTCGGCAAAGGCGATCAGGACGCTCGTAACGGCATGGCACAGATAACCCATCATCAATCCTATGACCAGTAAGGTAATGATATTTTTTATCCTGGCAGCCACCGTCAGGATAATAAGCACTACCCCCAGGGCGCCGGCAAAGGCCGCTATACTTATCAAAAACGGGTGAATACCGAAAATTCCGATGCTCAAACCGCCGAGCATTACCAGGGCCACCATAAGGGCGGCGCCGGAGGAGATGCCCAGTATATAAGGCCCGACAATGGGATTACGGAAGAAGACCTGGAGCAAAAGCCCTGCGGTCGCCAGACAGGCCCCGCATAGAGCGGTCGCCAGGGCCCGCGGCAGGCGTATCTTCCATATTATTGCGCCATTGGTCGAATCCGTAATATGCTGAAAGATAATTTTACAGGCATCTGGAAACGAAATGTTTACCGAGCCGACAGCGATATTCAAGACAAGGAAAAAGCCGAGAAAAACCAGAAATATGATGTATAAACTGAAATATTTTGTCATGATTGTGTAACGTGAAACGTGTAGCGTGAAACGTGAAACGTGTAACGTGAAACGTGAAGCGTGAAGCGTGAAGGGGCCCAACGATCGCACGTTACACGACTCCACGTCCCCTTTACTTATCCTGAAGTTTAAAAAAATACTCAGGGGTTTTTTGCTCGGGAAACAGTCCGGGATGGAGCAAGGATGCAAGCTCTCCAATTATCCCTGCCACATCCGCCGTTTGATATAATCTGCAGCCTGTAAAATATATTGATCCCTCGTTCATGGGGTTGATTTCCACCGCCTGAAGCAGTCTGCTTGACTGGCGAAGCCTTTCCTTCGATGTAATGCCGCTTTCCGGCCCGCGATATGTGACCAGGATATCGGCGCCCTTTGTTCTTGAAAAAAATTTCTCCAGGGTAACCTGCATACAGCTTGCGCCTTCAAGGTCATGGAACAGATAGTCGCCGCCCGCCTTTTCCACCATTTGTCCGGCCCATGAGTTGCCCGGCTCAACCAGCACCTTCCTTTCATAAATATCTCCCCAGACAACTTTCGGCTTTGACTTCGCCTCTTTCCATCCGGCAGATATTTCATCTATCTCTTTGAATTGTGCATCAACAAATGACTTTGCCATTTCCTCTTCACCGTAAAAGGCCGAGAGGAATTGAATGAAGTTTATGTGTGATGCCAGGTCTTTGGCAATCCTTGTCGAGGTCAATACGCATGGAATGGAGAGTTCTTCGAGCTTCGGAATGATTCCCTCATCCCAGGTAAAAACCACATTCGGCTTAAGGGCCTTCAACTTTTCATAGTCAATTGATTTATATTCACCGATATAGGATATTTTGCCATCCCTGATGCCTTCCCTTATCTCGGGAATATACCACCTTTCTTCCGGAGAAATAACACCCGCAATGCTGTTTACGCGTCCAAGCTCCTTGATCAGCGCGGCGTTGTATGCGGAATATACCACGACCTTTTCGACGGGGACCCTCACCGTCCTTGCCTCTTCATCTCCCTTCAGGGGTTTGTTCCCTCGTGGAACAAGCAACAATTTTCTTCCGATTCCGTCTGTAATTTCCTTGCGCCCATCGTGAAGAGATTTGACGGTAAACTGGCCGAACTGCTCAAAATCCATGCTGCATCCCGCAAATAACAGAATAAACAGAACAGGCGGCATCCATACCTGGCTTATTTTGGTGCGCCCCTGTTTTGTGTTCATCTTTTGCGGCCGGTCGCAATACTTCTCGGACACGCCGCAAGACACATGTCCTCGACCGATACGAGATTGAATTGCAGAAATGAGATAAAGCATCAGCCCCAGGCCGAACACAATCGCTCCCGCGATCATAAGGCTGATCCCGGGGTCTCTTCTGACGGTCATATTGATATAGGGCGGTCTTTTTACGTCCTCGCTTTTGGGGGAGAAATCTTCAATAAAGAAACTCCAGCCCTCATGCATGACCGGATGGTTCATCGAGATCTCCTTTTCATGGACCCCATGCGGGTCGCGGAGCAACAGGGTCCCTGAAACCGTTTTCGCATTTCCTTCCATGCCCAAAAAGGATGTATTACGATTGAAAAAGGTTATTTTCAGATCCTTGAGAACCACCGTGATACCGGATCCCCGCACAGTCATCTGTCTCCCTATGCCCAATATATTGCCATGGGAATTAACCCCAAGCGTATGGCTTGCAAGCTGCCCCAGAAGAAGCAAAACAAAACCAATATGAATAATAGAGGGAGAAAGCTTCAGAAGGAGCCCCCATATGCCGCTGCCATAAAACCGCCTGATAATGGCAATCGTTTTGTTTGTGGTGCAGACCAAGGTAGTTAACGCCAGGAAAAAGAGAAGAAACAGAGATGCAAAGAACCACCAGGCAACCTGGATATTCTTCAAACCATAAGTAGCGAGCCATTCTTGAAGCATCCTGGTTTCCAGCGCAAAAAATATTTCCCGGTGTTGTTTCATAATAACGGAACCAGCCAGGATATCCGCAAAAAGGAGATAGATCAGCCAAAGAGACAGAGAAGGCCTTCCCAAAAAGGCCCAAAAGCTTCTAATAAAGTTCATAGAGTCCGCCATCCAACACCCCCGGAATATGCATTCGGCCGATCTGAGGGAGGTAATCAAGGTAAAATATCATGATGGCCCCTCCCGCAAGCATCCAGGTCTTTTTGTTCTGATCCCATCCCTTAAGCAGGTGAAGATGCAAAAAGCCCGCATAATACAGCCAGATTGCAATCGAGTGAAAATAGTAGTGGTTCCATGAAACAAAATCGGATCTACCCATGTAGCTCCATAGCATGCCGAAAAGCCCTCCCAGGGACAAAAAGGCAAAACCCCAGATAATGATCTGATATGCAATGTCATCGCTTATCTTCCCGGCAAGAGACCAGACTGCGAGATAGGCCCCCGCGATAAGGCAGCAGTGAGAGATAAAGCCAAAAAGGTGAAACAGGTGCGAGTGGATGCTCTTGGACAGAATGGTAAACGGCGGATAATACCCTTCTGAAAAAAAGATGGCGATAAGCGATAGGAGCGCAATCAGCGGGAGAAGGGAAAGGCCGTCCTTTGCCTTACTTAAAACAATCAGGATAAGAGAAATGACTGACAGGCATAGGGGGAGAAAAAACGGCTCCGCAAACATATTGCAGTACGGCCATATGAAGAGTCTGGCGGCAATTTCGGAAAGCATATTGATCAAAAGACCTCCGCCCAAAAAACAGAGGGCGGATTTCTCCATTGACAGAAGATGAAAAATCGCGGCGGCCAGGTAAAAGGCGGCGGCAATATAAAAGCTGTTTGGCGGAAAGGACGGAGATATCAATTTTTGCCTCTTATCCTATATTGTTAACTGTCTTGTTGGGTTCCTTTTTGTCTTCCCGTGATCTTCCGAGCATGAAGTACTCCATAAGCTTCCCGGCACAAAAAAAATCCCCGGACCGAATTGAATCGATCCGGGGATTTCCCTTTTTTATCCTCGAAACCGTTGGGCGACCTCTGTCCGCGAAGATCACTGCACTTTTCGCTCAGGCAGGTCTTCTGGCTCTCGGATCAACCTACTTGCCGCGCCTTCCCATTCCTGATTACCGGAACAGTGACATTGTGCGGCTTTCGTCCCCGATTACAGCGGCGGGTCCGCCCTCGATTTTAACGAGGTTCCCTTTTAAGCCCGGTTAAAGGCGCCTGAACGAATTATCTTCTTGTTGATGCGCATGCTGCTGTTTCCGTGCAACATACAACTACGCATTAGAGTGTATAGCGTAATCAATAGCCGGAGTCTTGTCAAGAGAAATTTTTCACGAGGGCCCTGCACTGCGCCGATTTTTCACCCAAACCGTACAACCTGAATATAACCGCCTCGCCAAAAAACCATTGCGAATTATGAGCCATTCAGGGAATTAATCATCTCCTGTCCACACCGGCGCCCGAACTCTTTGCGATGTTACCGGCGCAAATCCTTCCAAGACAAAAGGGACACCAAAGCAGCTTTCATAATAACGGCGGGACAGTGGAGTCCGGGATTACATCGAGGGCATCCTGAATATGATTGCAAAAGATATCAATAACGGTTTTATTGAACCCCAACCCCCTTGTTTGGAGAAAGACGGATATGTCCTTTTTCTCAAGGCCGGTTTTCCACGAATCCTCGTCTCCTGCAAGGTCTTCCCTGAAATGAGTGCCTGCCGCCAGCATAAAGGGGATCAGACGAGCTTTTTTGAATCCTGCCTTCTGGACGTTCAGAATGGTTTCTTCCCTTGATGGATACCCTTCCACCACCCCAAAAAATACTCTGGGACCTAATCTTGCCCGAAACATATGATGCAATGCAACATAAGAAGTCCAGGCAGGGTGATCCGTTCCGTGGCCTACCAGCACAATCGCCTCATCTTTAATGTCCGGGAGGCTGTTGCCAAGCCCCTGCACAACCCTGTGATAATCTTCAGGATCGGTCAAGAGGGGCAATCCAACGGATGTCCTCGCGGGGCTGCTCTTTACTTCTTCAACCAAACGGTAAAATTCATGGCCGCAAATGAGGTGCAGAGACTGCACAACCACCCATTCATGTCCCCTTTGCTTCAATTCTGAAAGCGCTTGGCTTGGATGCTTACAAGCAATAATGGATTCCTTTTTTAACCGGTCCTTTACAATCCTGGAGGAATAAGACCACAGAATTTCATGGTCAGGGAAGCGCTCGCTTATACGGCCGTTCATGAAAGAATAGGTTTCAACGGCCACAGTTGTCGTGCCGAAGGGAGTCATAACGATCGGTATATTCATTACTCTCATTAGAAGATGCGCTCATGCCTGATCGTTCTTTTTGACAAGCAGAAGCCAAAGATACGGGGGAGGCCCATCAAGGCCCCCATCCAGACCACGGAGTATTGCTTCACCCTCCAGACCGCATCGGGATATGAGAACCGATCGGTCGGCCAGGCCAAAGTGAATAGAATTATTTACGTGTTAAGTGTATCACCTCAATAATTAGGGGGATAACTGCGAACCTAGTGCCGGGGCAGAAGAATTTTTCTTCCGCTCCGGGCCTCCGGGCTGGTCTCTTGAGTGACTTATCTGCGGGGGACACCCGCCTGCCA
>JAGHEC010000186.1 GCA_021159525.1 Deltaproteobacteria bacterium
ACGCATTTTGTTGTCCCGTCTTGGAGGGGAGGCACAGACCCCGGAGCCCCAACTTATTGACACGTTGCGGAGAAGTTGAAAACAAGAGGTCTGAAGTCCTCCGCTGGCTTAGCCGGTGTCGATGACAGGCAGTTGCCGGTCTTGTCGTTTTTTGGGCAGGAAAATGGAAAAAGCCGATCCCTTTCCCGGTTCGCTTTTCACCGTAATCCTTCCTCCGTGTCCCTCGACAATGGCCTTTACAGAGGCCAGACCCAGCCCAAAGCCTTCCTTCTGCTCCGCGCCTTTGCCCCGATGAAAGCTGTCGAATACATAGGGAAGTTCTTGCGGCGAGATGCCGATCCCCTCATCCTTTATGGTGATAATTATTTCATCAGCGGTGGTACGGGTAGAGATGGTGATTGTGCCGCTCCCCTTTGAAAATTTGATTGCGTTGTCCAGCAGATTACTGAAGACCCGGCGCAGCTTCGTGCTGTCGCACACGATTACAGGGAGTTCCTCCTCGTTCTTGAGCTCCAGACGGAGACCGGCCTGCGGGGCCTTCAACTGGTAGGCGTCAAAGAGCTCCATCAATTCCTTGTCCAGGGATGTGGCGCTCAGGTTCAGTTTCAGCCGGCCGGCCTGCAAGCGTGAAAACTCCAAGAAATCATTGACCAGGGACTCGAGTTTTCCCGCCTCTTTCTTGATGATATTCAGGTATGCCTTCTGTTTTTGCTTGTCCAGGTTATTTGCTTTCTTGAGAAGCCTCAGGACAAATCCGCCGATAACCGTGAGGGATGACTTCATATCGTGGGCGAACATGGAGATCAGATTGTCCTTTTCCCTCTCCAGGGTCTTGAGGCGGGAAATATCCTGGAATGCCTCCACGCCGCCGATAAGGTTGCCGTTGTCGTCTAACAGGGCGGCCGTGTTCATCCTTACCGAGATGATTTCTCCCTGCTTGGTGGTAATGGTGGTATCCACCCTTACCTCGGGATGCTTGCGGTTAATGGAGTTCCTCAGGGGACAGTTGGTCTTGCACATCCCGCCCTGGAGCACATCGCCGCAATAGCGACCCACGGCCTCTTCCTCTGAATACCCGGTAAGCTTCTCTGCCCAGTGGTTGAAACTGGTTACTTTGAGATGCCGGCTCACTGTGAGGATGCCTACCGGCAGGCTGTCAATGATAAAGCTGTAGAAGGCGATATTCTGCAAATCTTTATCCATTTCCAACCCACGGCCTCCATTGCTTTTTAGTATCATCTCAATAATTAGGGGGGATAACTGCGAACCTAGTGCCGGGGCAGAAGAATTTTTCTTCCGCTCCGGGCCTCCGGGCTGGTCTCTTCAGAAAAAGCATCCTGCCCCTGTTCATTGAGTTGTTACTATTCTACCGCCTGTCCCCAATGTCTTAAACTCGGGAAACACGTGTATGCCCCCGGCCGTCCCCCTGTCTGGCAAGGCGTCTCATCTCAGCCTGTTTACGCCCTTTTAACATGTTTTGCATCTTTCTGGGATGTTTTTTTGGAGAATTTTGGTATTCCTGCGCTGTGTGGCCCTTGCTGGCATGGAAGAGTCTATCCTTTTGAGATAACAATGATAAGGGCCACAAGGACCCCTGCTCCCAGGGCGAACAGGCTGTATTTCTTGTTTTCGGTTTCCGCTTGAGGCAAAAGATGGGTAGCCCCCACATAGACCAATGCGCCGGCGGAAAAGGCCAGGAGGGCCCCCAAAAAGGGCTGGCTGATCCTGCTAATGTAGGGATAGGACATGAGCATGCCCAAAGGCGTTGTTAGCGCGGCCGCCAGAAAGGCCAGGACAAAAGACGATTTCTCTCTGAAGCCCGCGCGGATCAGGAGAAGGTAGGTGATAATCCCTTCGGGAAACTCGTGAAGGACCATGCCGGTGGCGGCCAGAAAGCCTGTAAAGATGCTGACCGTGAAGGTGATGGAATAGATGAATCCGTCGATGAAGGAATGGAATCCGATGCCGATCATAGGGATGAGCCCGATGGCGTAATCTTCATCCGCGCCCTTATTGCATACAAAGGCATTGATGAAGCGGTTGAACAGATGAAGGCTGACATACCCGGCGAACAGGTAGTAAGGGGCATGCGGGTTCATGGAAAAGGCCTTGGGAATGATGTGCAAAAACGACACGGAGATCAGAACGCCAGCGGCAAAGCAGATAAAATAGATACTGTTGTCCCGGCCCCATCGCTCAAAATGCCGAATCACATAAATGCCGATGGTCGTTACCAGGCCAGCCAGCAGACTGGCCCCAAAAGCGCTCCAGAATGTGTTTTCCATGAGGTTCTCCTTTTAAAATCACAAGCCCGTTTTGGCTCTGGCATCCTCACAAGCCCGAACTGCTGATTATCCCCCCCCTATGACATTTTGAGTTCTGCCCCCTGGTTCGGGGCTGGAGACGGGCTTTATGGAAACAGCGAGGTGGAATTCATATAATGAATTTAGCTTTGCTGCCCGAGGCAGTTCAGCAATTCGTCATGGATCAGCCGGTTTGTCGCAAGACAGTCAGGGCATTGAACCCGGTAGGGCGCCCCTTTCATGGTGGTGCACCGCCCGCCCGCCTCTTTCACCAGGAGTGTACCGGCAGCCGTATCCCATGGCTTCAATCCCGGCTGAAAATATGCGTCGATCCACCCGGCCGCCACATAGGCAAAGGCCAGGGCCGCTGAACCCAAGACGCGCACGGTCCCGCATACACTAAGCATTCGGCTTGCATATCGCAACATACGCTCGCGCATTTTATTTTCGTGGCCCCAATCCATTCCTATCATGGCATGTTTGAGCGTTCCTGCTCCGCTTGTATGGATGGGCATGTCATTAAGCCTTGCGCCTCCCCCGGTCTGGGCTGCAAAGGTATGGTTTTGCAGGGGATCATGAATAACGCCGATGAGCGGTTTTTTACGATGCAGGACCCCGATGGAGACAGCGAACAGGGGATGGTGATGCGCATAGTTGGTGGTTCCGTCCAAGGGATCCACCACCCAGATGAATCCCTCGTCCGCGGCATGGCCTCCTGCCTCCTCAGAGAGGATGGAGTGGTCAGGAAAGCGGGTGCGGATCAGATTGCAGATGAATGATTCAGATGCAATATCCACATCCGTCACCAGATCGCGAAAGCCCTTCAGGGTTACCGTGCGGTTGCCTGGATAGCTCTCGAGAATCAACCGACCCGCCCCAACAGCCGCCTCAATGGCCGTCTTCAGCATACTCGTCTTCCTCAAGGCAAAAGGGTTGACCACCTGGACCGCACATAGGTCATGATCCTTTCTGCCGATTCCCGGGGAGACAAAAGATCTGATCGCACTGTCACCTCAGGGTGCAGAGGCGCCTCATAGGGTGCGGTAACTCCGGGCATCTCTCCGCACAATTCCCCTTTTTGTGCTCGTTCATAGAGGTTCTTTTCAACAGACTGTCCCTTGCGCGATGCCTCCCGCTCCAGGCAGATATGCATGGGGCACTCGATATAAATCTCTCCAAAATCGCGGATCAGGGCCCTGGCCAGGTCTCTGAACTCCCTCCGATTCCCTGTCGCATCGATGAGGACATGCCGCATTCCTTCTGCGGTCAGGAGCTGCGCCATCACCACGACTGACCGGTACACAATGTGACGCTCCTCATCCGTGTAAGTGGGATGGGGGGTCACAATTTTCCGCATGTGATCCAGGCTGAGGGCAACGGGTTGTATGCCTGATGTCCCCATCATCCTCAGTAGTTCTTTCAAGATGGTGCTCTTGCCTGAGCCCGGAAGGCCGGTCAGCCAGAGACAGAAGTTCATTTTCCCTCCAGATAGACCCCGATCCTGTCCGGGTCGAACCTCTCTGTTTTTAGCACGGAAAGCCCAAAATCAATCAGCTTTCTCTTGGTCTCCGTGGCATCATCCGGATAAAACGCGGGATTGGCCAGGACCAGGACCCGGAAGGCGAAGAAGGGCTGAGATACCTCAAAGAAACCGGTATCCCTGGCCTTTTCCAGATAGGCCCCCAGAAAGATCCGGAACAGCCCGGCAAAGGGGCCTTCAAATGTGCCTGTATGCTTTATCGCGTAGTGGATGTAGTTTATGCTGAGGCAGGACACATCGTCGGCCGGCTCGCCCCAGGTTCCTCTGGAGCGGTCCAGCAGGACAAAATCATCTCCTTGCAATCGGATGTTGCCCGGGTGATAATCGCCGTGGACGCTGCATAGCCGCTCCCCCCTGTCCCTGATCTTTCCCCACCACTCCAAGGATTTTCCCGCATAGGCAACCAGCTCGCTGTTTGTGGTGAACGCGACCGGCCCATAGGTGTCGATGATCCCCATAATGCATTCCCCGTGTCCGATCAGATCCCGAATGCGCCTTCGATAAAGGATGTTTCGGTCCTCCCCCGAATATCTCAGCCCATGGACATCCGCGATAAAATGCCCCAGCATCCTGGCCCGCTCCCGGTCTAGATCGTTTAGACGTCGCCGTTTTAGGATGGCGTTCAGATCCTCAAAGTAAGACACGCCGTGGGCCTCTTCCATGAATATATAGAACTCCCGCGCATCTTTGACGGATATGAGACGGTCGGGCGCCTCCCCCACCACGTCAGTGGCCCTCACATGCTTGGGCATTTCGTTAAAGTTGGCCTGGGCAAGAAGGAGGACCTGCGCCCTGTCTGAATAGTGATCATGGCCGAATCTGGAATGAAAGAGGGTCTTCATGATCAAGCGATTTTCACCCTGAGGGTCCTGGAATGTGATCCGATAGGCCGTGCCATGCACCCCCTCGCCCAGCCGTTCCATGGAAATGAGACGGGTCCGGGCCCCAAAGCGCTCTCTCAGATAGTTTTCAACTTTGGTATGGATATCCATGATGTGTATCACCTCAATAATTAGGGGGATAACTGCGAACCTAGTGCCGGGGCAGAAGAATTTTTCTTCCGCTCCGGGCCTCCGGGCTGGTCTCTTGAGTGACTTATCTGCGGGGGACACCCGCCTGCCA
>JAGHEC010000181.1 GCA_021159525.1 Deltaproteobacteria bacterium
AATGCGAGAATGCCAAAGGGGCAAGCCTGCCCGCCATTGCCTTGTTACCCATGTTACTTCCTTCTGCCATCGCAGATCCACGGGACGAAAATCTTGGCAAGAACGCTCAATTGGCCTTGGCAGGCGGGTGTCCCCCGCAGATAAGTCACTCAAGAGACCGGCCCGGAGGCCCGGAGCGGAAGAAAAATTCTTCTGCCCCGGCGCCAGGTTCGCAGTTATCCCCCTAATTATTGAGGTGATACTTATACCCCTTGAGACAAAGGGATCTGAATCATGACATGAGTCCCCGGGGGCTCCTGTCCCCCGGACCCTGCAGTCCGGCTCGTGATCCAGATCTTCCCGCGATGTGCTTCAATGATGTTTTGCACAATCGACAGCCCCAGGCCTGTTCCCTTTTCCCTGGCGCTGAAAAAGGGGTTGAAGATCTTGGTCAAATCCGCTTCACTGATTCCTGCGCCCGTATCTGAAATCCTGATCAAATAATAACCCTCCTTCTCCCGGGCCACATCCACGGTAATCCGGCCCCCGTCAGGCATGGCCTGAATTGCGTTCATAAAGACGTTCAGAAATGATCTGTAGAGCTGTTCCGGATCTGCCTGGAGGATCAGGGAACCATGGTCCGGGTTGTGTTCGAGGACAATCCCCTTTTTGGACAGTTCCGGATCCAGAAAGAGAAACGTCCTGTGCAGGATCTGACCCAGATCGCATTCCTGGAAATTAGGGGTCATGGGCCTGGCAAAGTCCAAAAACTCAGTCACAATGTCGTTGAGCCTGCCCGATTCTTCAATGATGAGTCGGGTAAGCCGGGTGGTGGATTCTTGTGCACCGGGCATGGATCCCAGAAGCTCTGCAGTGCTCCGGATAATGCCCAGGGGGTTTCTGATCTCGTGGGATACGCCTGCAACCATCTCGCCCAGCGCAGCCAGCCGCTCTGCATGGTTGAGTTGGGCCTCCAGTTCCCGCTGTTCCCGGGCCCGTTCGTCGATGATCCGCTCGGCCTTGTGAACGATCAGGAGCAGGGCAACGAATATCATCCCCATAATCAGGATGGACAGCCCGAAGGTGAGGTACTGAAATCGGATGACCGACTTGTATTCGTCGCTCAGGTCCTGAATAAGCTCGAAGACCCCCAGGACATATCCGGTATCCCCCAGGAAAGGACCGATACCCGTGAACGGGATATAGGTCCGCAGCTTTCTCTGGGCCCCCATCTTTTCGATCCCCAGGCCCCAGAACGTGTCGCCCCCGGATATGAGACCGGAGGAGTTCTCTCCCATAACGGCCTTTTTATACCCCATGCTCTCCCTCACCTTCTTGCCCAGGAGAGCGGGGTCGGTGCTGTAAGCAATCACGCCGTTATTGATATCATAGATATTGACCAGGTCGATCTTGAAGCTGTGAATGGTGTTTCTGACGATGCGGTCCATCAGCTCATACTGAAATTTCTCCCGCAGTCGGATCTTGCCGTACCGGCTGGTCACGGGCAGGACAAAATTCTCAAATACCTGATAATTCAGGTTTTCGCCCAAAAGAAGCGCATAGTTTTCATAGCTCTTCATAAGGATGTCTTTGGCCTGACGCGAGATGACCATGGAAAAGGGAAAGCTGAAGATGATCAGGACGATAAAGCTTGCAGACGCAAAAAACTTTACCAGTCGGAACTGCCTTGCCTTTTTTTCGGTATGTGGCTGCGTTGATGTCATATAATACCGGGGAACCCCGAAAGCATTGACAATGCCTGTATATGGTTATCTTATTCCGCAAGGCGTATTGGAGTCAACCGCTTACATGGAGTGATCTTTTTGTAATGGATACGGACAATGTGAGAAACCTGCCGTTCATGCTGTATGCCGACAGCCGGGGCCGGATCTATGAACACCCCCGTTTCAGGATGGCGGGCCTTTCTGGAGCTGTGCCGCAGGCGATCCCGGAAGAGGACCTGGCCCCCATGCCGGCCTTCAGCAAGCTTTTTTACATCCCCGATTCCCCCCCCGTCGGACTTGACCCGGACACAGGGAAGATGCGCGTGGTGCCCGAGATAGAAATAAACGGGGTCTGCCACAAGTGTTATGGAGTGGCCGCGTTCGTGGAACCGGGCTGGGTAAGGGCACATCTTCCCGCAACAGATTACCGTTTTAAGACCTACTTCCTCCCGGCCTGGGCCTATGGGGCCGTGGGATTTCGGGAGGACAGGTACTGGGTCTCGGCATTTCAGATCGAATACAACCACAAATGGGATCCCCGAAACTATGACGACAGGGAGCTAATCTCAGCTATTCGCAGATTCAAACGACATACCCCGGAAGGTCCTCTCGTCAGGCATCTGATCCGGTGCGCCACGGAAAACCACTGTTTTGCGGCCAAGAACCTCTTCCTGAAAAGATGGGAGGCCCCCCTTCCCATCAGTCGCCGGTGCAACGCCGCCTGTCTCGGGTGCCTTTCCCTTCAGCCCGACGCCACCTTCGAGGCCTCCCATGAACGGATCTCCTTTACCCCTTCCCTCGGGGAAATCGTCCGCCTGGCCGTGGGGCACTTAACCCACGCGCCCGAGCCTATTGTCAGTTTCGGGCAGGGTTGCGAGGGAGAGCCTTTGACAGAATACCGGCTCATGTCGGAGAGCATCCGTGAGATCCGGAGCCAGACAGGCCGGGGCACCATCAATCTCAACACCAACGGAAGCTGGCCTGACCGGGTCCGAACGGTCGCCGAAACAGGCCTGGACTCCATTCGGATCAGCATGAACAGCGCGCGGCCCGAGCTCTACCACGCCTATTACCGGCCCAAAGGTTATGAATTTCAAGACGTAGTGGACGCCATTGCCCTTTCCAGGGATATGGGCCTCTATACCATGATCAACTACCTGGTCTTTCCCGGGATCACCGATCAGGAGGCGGAGATCGAGGCCCTGGCCCGTCTTGTCAAGAAGACCCGGGTCAATTTCCTTCACCTCAAGAACCTGTGCATCGATCCGACCC
>JAGHEC010000369.1 GCA_021159525.1 Deltaproteobacteria bacterium
AGTGTCCCCCGCAGATAAGTCACTCAAGAGACCAGCCCGGAGGCCCGGAGCGGAAGAAAAATTCTTCTGCCCCGGCACTAGGTTCGCAGTTATCCCCCTAATTATTGAGGTGATACGTAATGTTGTTCTAAAACAGGTAGATCTGATGGCTGTCCGGGTTCTTTCCAAAACAGGTGATGTCATCCACCTTTTTCACCTCGGGCCCCCGGCAAACGGCGTATAATGTACGTTCCACTCCCACGCCGCCCCCATAGGTCTCGGGAAACGTGGGCTTGCCCTGCCTGTCCTTCTTGGCCGCCACCATGAGGAAAGGACCGTAACCCCCCAGTTCATCAATGTTTTGGATGTTTCCGTCGAACAAAACCGGCCTCGCCGGGATAATGCCGTTGTCCAACAGCCTCTCCACGATCGGTTCGTAGAGCCATTCCCGGACCGCACCGGAAAGGATCTCCAGGGCCGGTGTCTGTTCCCCGGTCTCCCGGATGATGCTCTTGGCGCAGATGTCATAGTTGTAGATCATGTCCGATGTTATTTCCGACAGCCTGACCTTTCCTTCGGGACGCAGATACGGGTAGACCAGGTCATAATTCTCCCGCAACAGCCCCGTAATCCAGAAAAACGTGGACGGTGTCTCTTGGCCGAGGCGCTGTTCGTAGGTGCGTCCATATTTCTTCTTGCTCTCGTCTGCCCTGAACCGGGGGAATGGCTGTTCGGGCACCTCAATGGCCACTCCGAGCCTCCTGAGGTCGTCTTCATTCTTTTCCAAAAGTTGTGTCATGGCATGGACGAGCATCCGCTCGAAGAGGTCCATCCCTTTTTCCATATCCTCTGTCAGGATCTTGGCAACCTTCTCGGGCTCCTTTAAATAGGTCTCGAGATCGATTCCCCGGTTGCGCCTGACCTCCAGGTCCATCTGGCTGAAATCGATCAGGTATTTACCCCGCTGGGTCCGATCAGGGCTTTCGATCTCCAGCCGGATATTGGGGGAATCCACAAAGACGCCCTTGATCCTGGGGTGGTGACACGACAATAACTTGGAGTAGATCATGCTGTGGGTCATCACATACCGCTGACCCTTGTAATTGATGTTGGGGGTATGTTCAACATCGTGGGCCAGGGGATCGGTCACCGGGCTCAGCTGCACACGTTCCAGGTTGAAGAGCCCTTCATTCGTCAGAAACTGGTGCATGGCCGTCACAAACGTGGTGCGCAGCGCCATGGCCGAATAAAGAGTATCGCTTTTCCATTTGTTGAAATAGTAGGTGTCCAGGTACTCTTCAAAGCTGGACCCCGCTTCCTGCAGCGCGGCCTGAAATCCAAAAAGGCTCTGGCCGATAACGGTCATGGAGTCATCCTTCATGTTTGTCTATTCCCCCGGTTATGCATTGAATGTTTAACAGTGAAAATTGAAGGGTGAAAAATCCGTCTGAAACGCCGCATCTCATGCCTGGCGTCTTGCGGCTTACCCCTAAAGCTTCGGTAGATATGTCTCGATCTCGAATCGGCTCACATGGGTCCGGTAATGGTCCCACTCAATCTTCTTATTCTCAATGAATTTGTTGAACACGTGATTGCCCAGAATCCGTTCAACCAATTCGCTTTTTTCTGTAGCCAGGATCCCGGCATACAGGTTGCCCGGCAGATCGGTGATCCCATAGGCCTTCCGCTCTGCCGGATTCATCTCAAAGATGTCTTCTTCCACCGGGGCCGGTAACTCGTATTGTTTCTCAATCCCTTCCAGCCCGGCGCCCAGCATCACCGCAAAGGCCAGATACGGATTGCAGGCAGGGTCAGGCGACCGAAACTCAATGCGCGTGGCCTTTTCCTTGCCCGGCTTGTACATGGGCACCCGGATCATGGCCGAGCGGTTCCGCCTGGCCCACGACACGTAGACCGGGGCCTCATATCCAGGGACCAACCGCTTATAGGAATTGACCCACTGGTTGCAAACCGCCGTGATCTCCGGGGCATGACGCATTAGCCCAGCAATGTAATGTTTAGCTATCTCGGAGAGATTGTATGGGTCTTTGGGATCGTAAAAGGCGTTTTGCTCCCCCTTGAAAAGGGACTGGTGCACGTGCATCCCGCTCCCGTTCTGGCCAAAGATGGGTTTGGGCATAAAGGTGGCGTACACCCCGTGCTGCCTTGCGATCTCTTTGACCACCAGCCGGTAGGTCATGGTGTTGTCCGCCATCTTGAGGGCCTCCTGGTAGCGGAGGTCAATCTCGTGCTGACTCGGGGCCACCTCATGGTGGCTGTATTCCACCTGGATGCCCATGGTCTGGAGTGCGAAGATGGTATCCCGGCGCAGATTGCTACCCATATCCAGGGGCCTGGTATCGAAATATCCGCCCGCATCCAGGATCTCCGTACACTGGTCATCCTTGAAATAGAAGTATTCCAGCTCAGGGCCCACATAAAAGGTATAGCCCTGCTCCTTAATCTTTTTCAGGAGCCTTTTGAGTACATATCGAGGATCCCCCTCATAGGGAGTGCCGTCTGGGTTCAAGACGTCGCAGAACATGCGGGCAACAGGCCGCCTGTTGCTCTGCCATGGTACCAGCTGGAAGGTGGTGGGGTCGGGTTTGGCGATCATGTCGCTTTCCTCGATGCGGGCAAAGCCCTGGATGGAAGAGCCATCGAATCCCATTCCCTCGGTGATGCCTTCTTCCAACTCGGAGGGCGTAATGGCAAAACTCTTGAGCACACCCAGTACGTCGGTAAACCAAAACTGGATAAAGCTGATATCTTTATCCGCAACGATCCGTTTTACATCTTCTACGCCCTGACATTCCATAACATTCCCTCCTTGTCCCTTGGGCCTTGCTGCACAGAACCGCGACTCTGTTCATTGGCGCTGATACTGGTCTCAACATAGTGTGATTTATCACAGGCCTATTCTGCAACCCGCACGCCAAAGCGTCAAATGTCTGTCAACTACCTGTTTTAAATCAGTTACATATTGCTCAGCTACCGAGATAGGCAGGGGCCAAAAATACAATTTCGTGGAATACCGATGACGTCGTCCGCCACATCCTTCACCTTCTCGTCCCCCCCCCCCCGCCGCGATGACCATTACCGGGTGCTCACGGCTGCCGATTTCCTGGATATTGCTGAGCATTTTTCGTGCATCTTGTCCCGGGGGATGATGGCTACAGTCGCCATATCAGGATTGATGAGCGCAAGGGGCCCGTGCTTCATCCCCCCGCTACTCAATCCGCTTCAACCCTTCCAGCAGTATCGGCTTGGCCGGTTTACAGCGCACATGGCAGACAATCCTGCACATGCTCAGGTCTCCTTTTATTCTTCAGATGGTAACCGTTCACGGGGTCTTGAGATCTCCCTGATACACTGATGTGAGAAAATCGCATCAGCTCAATAATTGGGGGGATAACAGCGACCGTACCACCGGGGCAG
>JAGHEC010000281.1 GCA_021159525.1 Deltaproteobacteria bacterium
GGAGCTGTAACCGGTTTTTGTCCCGTCTTGGAGGGGAGGCAGTGACCCCCCACGCGGGCATAACATTGCGCGACTTTGCGTGAAACGTGGCCGTAACGCTTGTATGACTTTGGGCAAACCCTGTTTGTCTGCAACGGTCAGGCCGCTTTACCGGCCTTGGGCCATGATCACCCGGTCTGAAACATATTGAAGACTTTTGTGTACTGTATACAAGGAGTTCTGTCAAGATATTTCTCTTCCTGGTTTACAGGTTCCGGGGCCGGGGGTTCCCTCAAGCCTCTACCTTTTCTGGTAGGTATTGATCGCGCGGTTATGTTCCGCCAGGGTCCTGGAAAACTGATGCGTCCCGTCATTCTTGGAGACAAAAAACAGGTAGTCGGTTTGCGCGGGAAACAGGACCGCCTGAATCGCCGCCAGTCCGGGGGAGGCAATGGGGCCAGGGGGCAGGCCTCGTATTCGATACGTGTTGTAGGGCCCTTCCTGTTTGAGATGCCGCCTTGTCAGGTTGCCGTTGAAGTCGGCGATACCGTATATCACTGTTGGATCGCTTTGAAGGCGCATTCCCTTTTTGAGTCGGTTCAAGAAAACGCTCGCAATAACAGGTCGTTCTTCTCCGCTTCCGGTCTCCTTTTCGATTAGGGATGCGATGGTGACGACCTGTTCAAGGCCCATGCCCGAGGTTTCGATATGCGGCCTCAAGGGCGCGATCTTTTCAAAAAAACGTTTCACCATGACATCTATGATGGACAGGGCTGATTGATCTCTCGAAAACCGGTAGGTATCCGGGTAGAGATATCCTTCAAGTGTGGGACTGGACAGGCCGTACTTGTGCGCCAGATCAGGATCCATGGCAAGGCCAACAAACTTGTCTTTTTTTGTGAGCCCTTTTCTGTCCAGCTCTTGTGCAATCTGTCGGATGGTGAATCCCTCGGGAATGGTGACGGTGTGTGTCAAGACATGACCCTTCGTCAGCATATCAAGGATTTTTAGAGGGGTCATGGCGCTGCTGAGCCGGTACTCGCCTGCCTTGATACGGGTCCCGGAATGCATTGCCCTGCTCCACAAGACAAGGAGCCCCTTGCTGGAAATGATTCCTTCTTTTTCCAGCCGGTCTGCAACATCTCTCAGGGTGGCGCCTTGCCGTACATAAAAGACCTGGTCCGGGCCGTGCTCATTCAATGGATGGGTAAGACAGTAGAAAACTCCCGTCGAGATAAAGATCCCGATCAGGATGAAAAGGGCAAGTCCGAAAAAGATGCCCCTTTTTGCTCGGATGGACATGGACATTGCTGAACCCAGATTGAAAAGAGTTGCGGTATCAGCTTGATAATTAGGGGGATGACAACGAACGTAGTTCCGGGGCAGGATGATTTTTCTTCCGCTCCGGTCCTCCGGGCTGGTCTCTTCAGTGACTTATCTGCGGGGGACACCCGCCTGCCAAGGCCAATTGAGCGTTCTTGCCAAGACTTTCGTCCCGTGGATCTGCGATGGCAGAAGCAAGTAACATAGGTAACAAGGCAATGGCGGGCAGGCTTGGCCCCTTTGGCATTCTCGACTTCGTCGAGCTGCGGCTTCCCCCACTGATAAGGCACAAAGAGACGGCGCCCTCCCGGCAGTCGCGTCAGAAAAACCCTCCTGCCCCGGGTTATTGAGCTGTTACATCTCTTCATCCTTGTTAATCCACATGATGAAAACAGGGGCTGAACCACACTCTTATATCGGGCTTAAACAGAAACCGGGGGATTCCACAACGGCCCACCCCGCGTGACGGGAGGATTCAAGGGAAAGAGGCGGTTCGTTCAGCCACTACTTATATGAGAGGGAGAAGAAAGGTCAAGGTCAAAAAGTAAAAAATCAGACCCTGTCTGTTTCCCGTCCCGCTTCTTGCTGAAAGTAGCGGTAATAGGCAAAGACCTTTTCGATATAGCGCCGGGTTGCCTTGAAGGGGGGGATGCCCTGGCGCCGCTTTACCAGGGTGATGCCCGCATTGTAGGCGGCCAGGGCCATTTTGAGATCGTGGTCGAATTCCTCTAAAAGCTGCTTTAAATATCTGACCCCGGCATCCACATTGTGCTCCGGATCGAAGGCATCCTCGACGCCTAATGCCTCGGCGGTTTCGGGCATTAACTGCATAAGGCCGGCAGCGCCCCTGCTGGAAAGAGCCGAGGGATTATACGCCGATTCGGCCATAATGATGGCCTTGACAAGGGCCGGATCCACCTCGTATCGCGATGCAGCCTTTAAAATAATAGGATTAAAGATCCTGGATCTTTTTTCCACTGAGGCAGGGACCTCAATAGAAGGGACTGCTGCTTCATCTTGATGGGACACCGCTTCTTCGGCGGTCTGTACGGGCATTTCAGCCTTGCTTTCAGGCATTGGCCGGTAATCGGCATTGCGTGGTCGGGGCTCTCCAAGGGGATTGTATGTAAGAAAGGTGAACGCCAGCACCATCCCGGAGATCAGGGCAATCCTGGTGCGGCGATTCGATATGATGAACGCCTCCTCATCCATAACAGGGCTCTCCTATGCGGCAATTTGATTCAAAGGGTTTATAAGGTGACAACCAGGGTTCTTGTTTAAATTTCTGCAATGCTAGCAATTTTTGTACCATAATTGCGAAAAAAGGGGTAACACCTTGCTTTTATAAGTCTATTTAGATGTCAGGGAAGGATGCGGGAGTTTCCTTCGTCTGGTCAACTGTGGCATTTTAGCCTCATTTCCCTTGTGTACGGGGAGCGTTCGGGGGCTTGACGACCGGATAAAGGCCGGGGAGTTAGTCCTCCAAACAGGCGGGATCCGATCAGAGGGGAAAGCCTGGTATGGCCCCTACGTGGCTTAGGGCCTTGATCAGGGCGCAGACAGGGAGGCCGACCACATTTGTGTAAGAGCCGAAAATGGATTCCACCATAAATGCCCCGATCCCCTGAATGGCATAGGCCCCGGCCTTGCCGAAGGGTTCACCGGTTAGGATGTAGGCCCTTATCTCCGCATGGTCCAAGGGCTTGAAACGGACCGTTGTGCTGACCGCCTCTGAGTGAACCGTACGACCGGAAGGGTCCAGGATGCAGAAGCCTGTAATGACCCGGTGGTCTCTCCCGCTTAAAAGAGACAGCATCTCTTCTGCTTCGGCCGCATCCTTGGGTTTACCCAGGGCCCTTTCCAATACAACCACCATGCTGTCCGCCCCCAGAATCCAGCTTTCTCCTGCCAGGGACCGGACCCGCACCGCCTTTTTTTCGGCCAGGGCTTGGCAGATCTCCATCGGGTCATTGCCTGTTGCCGATTCATCCACATGGGAAGGGATTATCCGAAAAGGGATCTGCATTTGGCTTAAGAGACGTTTCCGCCGGGGTGATGCAGATGCCAGGACCAGGGGATGATCCCGCGCAATCGCCCTCCCCTGCCCTGCTAAACAATCACTCATGCCAGCTACTCCCCGGCGTCTCGGGGCAGTTGGAAAAGGGCGCGGGCGTTCTTTGTGGTCTCCCGTGCCGCTTCCTCAAACGATATTTCCCTCAGCCTCGCAATTTCCATGGCGGTATAATACACGTGAGCCGGCTCATTTCGCTTGCCACGTCTGGGCTCAGGGGACAGAAAAGGTGAGTCGGTCTCGATCAACATGCAACTGAGGGGAATAGCCGTGGCGACTTCCTTAATTTGTTTGGCCTTTTTGTAAGTTATTGTCCCGGGTATGGAGATGAAATACCCCAGATCCATGAAGGCCCGAGCAAGATCCACATCCCCTGAAAAGCAATGGATCACGCCTTTTCTTTCTCCCTTCCCCATCCTCTTGAGTATAGAAAAGGTTGCTTCATGGGCCTCCCGATCATGGATGATCACGGGAAGATTCAGATCCCTTGCCAGGGCAAGTTGATCTTCGAAGATCCGCACCTGGGCCTCGGTTGAAGCATACCCCCGAAAATAATCAAGGCCGATTTCTCCCCATGCCACCACAGGGGCCTCGGATGCCAGTTGGGCCAGATGGTCCAAGTCCGAAGTTTTGCACGTTTCCGCATGGTGGGGGTGGTACCCCACGGCGCATGAGATATATGCATGTTTTTGGGCCAGATTCAGGGCAGCCATGGAACTGGTGAGATCAATGCCTACACTGATTATATGACAAACGCCGGTCTGGATGGCGCGGGCCAGGACATCATCCCGGTCCTTTTCAAAATCCTCCATATCAAGATGCGCATGACTGTCGATCAACATAAAGCATTCCTGTTACGGTTCCTATGGGTTCAGAAATTCCACAGATTCCTTCTGTGGCCTGAGGGGCACAGTTGTTTTTATAATCGATTCGATGCCCTTTGGCAAACAAATCCGGCTGCAAATGAGGACCCATGATCCCTTCCTCAATATCCGGCCCCGGGTTTATCTCTAAGCCCAACCTCTTTGGATCACGCCCAACAATTCTGTTGCATAAGCCCTGAAATGCCTTTAATATTATTTTTGTAGAAGCAGTGTCTCATAACCCTTGCCTCTAACCTAAGGAGACGGAAGGCCCTTTCACGTTACTTTTGTCAAAGGGATCAGTAAGCGATGACACGAGCAATGGCTAACCCGGATCATTCTCTTGAAGAACAGCTTGAATACCAGAAAAAGCTGAACAGCATTACCAACCGCATCCATTCGGCCCGGGACACCAATGCCATTTTGTTGGAGCTGCACGATGATCTTCTGGGTTTTTTCGACGCAGACCGGGTCACTATTTATGTCGTTGACAAGGCAAAGAGGGAGATTTACTCCAAGGTTATGACCGGGCGGGAAGTCTCTGAGATCCGGGTGGGGATCGGGAGCAGCAGCCTGGCAGGGTATTGCGCCCTGTGCGGCAAGTTGTTTAATATAAAAGACGTATATGATGAGAAAGAGCTGAAACGGATCGACCCCAGACTCACGTTCGACAAGAGCTGGGACCAGCGGACCGGCTACCGAACCCAGCAGGTCCTGGTGGCCCCTGTCACCTATGAGAACAAATTTTTATTGGGGGTAATTCAACTCATCAACAAGAAGAGCGGAGAGGCCTTTACCCCATCCGACGAATCATCGGTCCTGGATATCGCGAGCGTCCTGGGAATTGCCTTTTACAAAAATCAGAGGGCGCTCCAGAAGGCAAGATCCACCAAATTTGACTATCTCATCAGCTGCAATATCATCAGCGATAAGGACCTATCAGAGGCCATGTCCCGTGCGAGGACAAACAAAAAGAGCGTCGAATCGGTCCTCATGTCCGATTTTGATGTATCCAAAGATGATATCGGAAGGTCCCTGGCCAATCACTTTCAGACGCGTTTCATCCCCTTCCATGAAAATATGCCCATTCCAAGGGAGCTCCTCGAGAACCTCAAGGTGAGTTTTCTCAAGAGCAATCTCTTTGTCCCAGTGGCAGTGACGGACGGCAAGGTTACGGTGGTCATGGAAAATCCCTATTATCTCCCTGCAAGAGATGCCATCAAGCGCATTATCAAGGCCCGGGACATTGAATACTGTGTATCCACGCGGGAAGACATCTTTCAAATGATCGAGATGTTCTTTGATGTGGACAAGAAAGAGCTGCTGGCTGGCTCCGGGAGCATCGACGAGATCATCGGGCAGTTGGAATCGGCAGAGGATGAGGAGGAGGAAGAAGAAAGCAGCGGGATGGCCGAAGATGACAGCGCCATTGTCCAGCTTGTCAACAAAATGATTATCGATGCATACACGCGAAAGGCCTCGGACATTCATGTCGAGCCCGGACAGGGGAAAAAAAACATGGCTATCCGTTACCGGATTGACGGGGCATGCCAGGTCTATCAGACCATACCCCACACCTACAAGAACGCCGTTGTCTCCCGTATTAAGATCATGTCGGATCTGGATATATCTGAGAGACGAAAGCCCCAGGACGGAAAGATCAAGTTCAGCAAGTTCGCGCCTCTGGATATCGAGCTTCGGGTGGCCACTATTCCCACAGCGGGACAAAACGAGGATGTGGTGATGCGGATCTTGGCCGCGGGAAAGCCCATGCCCCTGAGCGCCATGGGAATGAGCGAAAGAAACTACCAGGCCCTCATCAACATGATTACCAAACCGTACGGGATCGTGCTGGTGGTGGGTCCTACGGGGAGCGGTAAAACCACCACCCTTCATGCGGCCCTCGCCTATATCAACAAGCCCGATATCAAGATATGGACGGCCGAAGACCCGGTGGAGATCACACAAGAGGGCCTCCGCCAGGTCCAGGTGGCCCCCAAAATAGGTTTTGATTTCGCCACTGCCATGAGGGCCTTTCTGAGGGCTGACCCCGACGTCATCATGGTGGGCGAGATGCGCGACAAGGAGACCGTCTCAACCGGGATCGAGGCCTCCCTCACCGGTCACCTGGTCTTCAGCACCCTTCATACCAACAGCGCACCCGAAACCATCACCCGGCTCCTGGATATGGGAATGGACCCCTTCAATTTTGCAGACGCCCTCCTCGGTATCCTGGCCCAGCGTCTGGTGAGGACCCTGTGCAAGGATTGCAAGGATAAGTATCATCCCACCAGGGATGAATACGACGCCCTGGTTAGGGCCTATGACGGTGATTTCGATGCGCTGGGCTTTCCATATACGGATGATTTTGTGCTTTACAGGCCGATAGGGTGCCAGAAATGCGGCAACACCGGCTACCGGGGCCGAACCGGCATACACGAACTCCTGGACGGGACAGACGATATAAAGGCCCTGATCCAGGGCAAGGCCAAGATGGAGGAGCTGAGGATCCAGGCCATCAAAGACGGAATGACCACCCTGATGCAGGACGGCATCCGAAAGGTCTGTCTTGGGATAACCGATCTGGCCCAGGTAAGAAAGGTGTGTATCAAGTAACGCGCAAGCTGGCCGGGGCCTCTATGGATAGATTCCGGGGTGCAGCAGCCCGGCGGTTTCCTCCAGGCCGAACATGATGTTCATGTTCTGGACCGCACTCCCGGCCTGGCCCTTGACCAGATTGTCGATCAGGCTCACCACAATCAACCTTCCAGTCCGCTCATCTATATTCAGAGAGAGATTGCAGAAATTGCTTCCCCTCACATGGGTGCTTACCTGCGGCATCTCAGGACCGAAGACCCTGACAAAAGGCTCGCCCCTGTAAAAGGATTTGTACGCCTCTTCCACCTGCTTCAGTTTCATGCCTTTTTTCAGATCTGCGTATAGGGTGGTGAGGATGCCCCGACACAGGGGCACTACATGCGGGGTAAAGGTAATCTGAATATCTTCACCAGCAATGGCTCCCAATTCCCTTTCCACCTCGTACACGTGCTGGTGGCCTGAAATCCGGTAGGCATTCATGGCCTCGTACCGGGCAGGATAATGAAATACGGGATTCGGGTTCTTGCCGGCCCCCGACACGCCGGTCTTGGCGTCGCAGATAATGGATCCCGGCTCTATCAGCTTTTCCTTCAACGCCGGGGCCAGTCCTAGGATGCAGCTCACCGCAAAACAGCCGGGATTTCCAACCAGATCGGATTGCGCAATCTGATTCCGGTGGAGTTCGGCCAGGCCATATACGGACCGACCAAGAAGACCGGGAGAGGCATGATCGGGATCTTTCCCGATCCTCACCGCATATCCCTGATAGGTTTCCAGGTCGTTAAACCGGAAATCGCCGCTGTAGTCTATCACCTTGGCCCCTTTTTCGAGCCAAAGGCCGGCGGCTCGCTGTCCAACGCCATCGGGCGTGGAAAAGAAGAGCACATCAAAATCATCGGGGCAATTCGGATCGTCCGGGGCCACGAGCCGTAGATCGCAGAATCCCGTCAGGTGGGGGTACAGGGCACTGATGGGTTTCCCTACATCCTGCTTGTCAATGAGCCCCCTGATTTCAGCATGTGGATGGGCCTGGAGGAGTTCAATGGCCCCGCACCCGCCATACCCCCCTGCGCCGATAATTCCTACCTTGATCTTTTTCATAACATCTCTCCAAGGCGGCCTCACGGCCGCAACTAAAAAGGTTCTACCCAAAGTCCCGCAACGTTGTGCCCGCGCGGGGGGTCACTGCCTCCCCTCCAAGACGGGACAAAAACCGGTTACAGCTCCCGGGAACGGCAGGTGAGCGTCGGAATTCGTTCTGATCCAGCCCCAAGAACATACTCTCATAAGACGGTAGCCCTTGCCTGCCTTTCCATAAAGGCTATTACGAGTCAGGGGGCGGTCGCCGAACGCTCCGTACGCATTTTGTTGTCCCGCCCGGCTAAGGTTTTATCCAAAGTCCCGCAACGTTGTGCCCGCGCGGGGGGTCACTGCCTCCCCTCCAAGAC
>JAGHEC010000454.1 GCA_021159525.1 Deltaproteobacteria bacterium
CAATTGGCCTTGGCAGCCGGGTGTCCTCCGCAGATAAGTCACTGAAGAGACCAGCCCGGAGGCCCGGAGCACAAGAAAAATCCTCCTGCCCCGGTGGTGCGGTCGCTGTTATCCCCCCAATTATTGAGCTGATGCGATTTTTTCATATCAGTATATCAGGGAGATCTCAAGCCCCCGTGAACGGTTACTAACTCGTATAGGACCTATGCGCGCGCTGCGCTTTGCCCGCGCATGTAATCCACAGCATTTCGAAACAGCCGGATCCCTCCTCCCTCCTCTGGAAACAAGGCCGCTCCCTGACGCACAAGCGTCTCTTTGGTGCGGGTCCAGTCGGGGTGGTTGGTGAAATGGTTGAAGGCCTCCGGATGGGGCATGAGGCCGAACACCCGGCCGGTCCCGTCGCAGATCCCTGCAATATCGGCCAGCGATCCATTTGGGTTGAGGGGCCAGGCGCCTTCGGCAGGCTCGCCGTCGCCGTCCGCATACTGCAAGACCACCTGCTGGTTCAGGAAGAGGCGGTCAATGGTCTCGGACGAGGCGTAGAACTTGCCCTCTCCGTGCCGGACCGGCAACTCCAGGTCAGAAATTCCCCGGCTGAAGGGACACGAAGTATCGTGGTTGACCTTTAAACGGACCCATGTATCGATGAAATTTCCTGAATCATTGTAGGTCACGGCCACGCTCCGCTCTCCGTATTTGCCACCGAAGCCCGGGAGGAGGCCGATGTTGACCAGGGCCTGAAAGCCGTTGCAGATGCCGATGATGAGGTTTCCCTTTTCAACAAAGTCTATCAGCTCATCTCCCAGATGCCGTTTCATCTTGGCGGCCATGAGCACCCCGGCGCCGTGGTCATCAGCCCAGCTGAAACCGCCGCCAAAGACCAGGATCTGATAATCATGCAAATGGATCCCGACATCCCGTTTGGTGTCGTTGATGAGTTCATTGATGTGGACCCTGCGGGAATCCGCACCGGCCAGTCTCAGTGAGTAGTCGGTTTCATAGTCGCAATTGAGTCCGTACCCAGTCAGAACCAGGGCCTTGATCTGTGTCATATCAGTTCTCCAAAAGGCCTCTTCCATGAGTCTTTGAGCCGAATGATATCTTCCTCCAAAAGGGGCATCCCTTCGCCATCCCTTATAGTGAAAACCGGCAATTCGGTGACCACCCCGATCCGGCCCGCATTCATGCCGGAAAACAGGGCCTCAAAGGCCTTCTGCCGCTCCGGTGCAACGGTAACGATGAATCGGCCGCAGGATTCCGAATAAAGGAGCTGGGTGGGGGTGAGACGGTCTGCACCGGGGATGAAGGGCAGGTCAACCACCATACCCAGCCCCCCTGCAATAGCCGCAAGGGCCAGGTGCACGGCCAGCCCCCCTCTGGATACTGTGTGGCAGGATGAGACCAGGCCCATCATGATGGCCTCCTGCATGGCCCTGTACTGGGGCAGCAGGGCCGCGGGGTCCACACTCGGGACATTGAGGCCCACCGCCCCCATCATCTGATAGTATTCGCCTCCGCCCAGCTCGTCTCGGGTCTCGCCCAGGACATAGATACTGTCCCCCGGAGATTTGACATCCATGGACACACACCTGAAGATGTCTTCAATCACGCTCGACACGGTAAAGAGGAGGGTCGGCAGGCCCGAGACCTTCCGCCGTTCACCAAAGGGACCTTTCAGGTTTCCATCAATGTACATGCTGTCTTTGCCTGAAAGAAGGGGAATACCGTAGGCCAGGCAGGTATCCCTGAGGGCCCAGTTGGACCGGACGAGCTGGGCAGCCTTATATCTTCCGTCAGGGTTTTTCACAGGGTCATATTCCACGGTGGGCCAGCAGAAATTGTCCACCCCTCCCAGATGGTCCAGGTCCCCGCCTACGGCCAGGACTCTTCGCACCGCTTCGTCAATGGTGGCCGCGGTCATATGGTAAGTGTCGATAATCGAATAAAAGGGATTGAGGGCCTGGGAAACAGCTATCCCCTTGCGGGATTCGAGGATCGGCCGAATAACCACTGCATCCGAGGGCATGTCCCTCTCTGTCCCGACCAACGGCTTGATAACGCTTGTCCCCTGGACTTCGTGGTCGTACTGAGAGGCGATCCAGTTGCGGCTGCACAGGTTCGGGCGGGTCAGCATGGCGTGCAGCAGCTTTCCATGTTCCGAAGGTTCGCTGATGACCGGCTCCGCAAGCCCCCTCATCTCAGGTGAGATCCAGTGGGCGTCAAATTCCCACTGGGGGAAATCAGATGCCAGGAGGTCCATGCGGATATAGGCGCAGGTCTTTCCTTTATATACAAGGTGCAGATATCCCGAATCGGTATATTCTCCAATGACCGTGCTTTCAACAGCATGTTTTCGGGAAAGGGCCATGAACCGCTCGATATGCTCCGGTTTGACCGCAATAGTCATCCGCTCCTGAGATTCACTGATCCAGATCTCCCACTGGTCCAGACCTTCATATTTGAGGGGCACCCTGTCCAGCTCCACCCGGCACCCGTTGCTGAAGCGGGCGGATTCGCCTATGGAGGAGGAAAGCCCCCCGCCCCCATTGTCGGTGATAAAGGCGATGAGCCCCTCATCCCGGGCCTCTATGAGGAAGTCATGCATCTTTTTCTGGGTATAAGGGTCACCGATCTGGACGTGCCCGGCCGGGGTGTGTTCACTGTAGGTCTCGGATGCGGCTGTCACCCCGTGGATGCCGTCCTTTCCCACTCTGCCGCCTGACATGACGATGAGATCTCCCGGCCGGGTCGTCTTCTTGTGGGACGGTTCGCCTTTGATGGCAGCCGGCATAATCCCCATGGCAGTGACAAATACAAGGCATTTTCCAAGGTAGCTGTTGTCAAAAAGGAGCAGGCCAAAGGGGGTGGGGATGCCGCTCTTGTTGCCTCCGTCCCGAACGCCTTCGATAATCCCGTCCAACAGACGCCTGGGGTGGAGATGGGGGGTCAGATCGCCCTGATAGTCCCGGCGCCCCACACAGTAGCCGTACATGCCCAGAATCAGTTTGGACCCCTTGCCCGTGCCC
>JAGHEC010000238.1 GCA_021159525.1 Deltaproteobacteria bacterium
CTCGTTGCTGGTTCGTTGGGTTATTGCGGTAATAGCCCAATAAATAGGGCAGCCCGGAGGCCCGGAGCGGAAGAAAAATTCTTCTGCCCCGGCACTACGTTCGCTGTTATCCCCCTAATTATTGAGATGATACAATATGAATTTATTATGAATGTTTTGAGCAGGAATTCAACAAAAAAAGCCCGCGGGATCGAACCATAAAAGATCCTGCGGGCCTAAATCAATCAGCACGTCGACCCCGGAGGGCCGAATGTATTGTTGTTTGCCACATAGGGCTTACGCCTTCTAAACCTCCGGCCGAGGCAACATGCCTGCCCGTTCGGCGATCTCAGGCACCCTGTGTTCCCATTCGATGGCCATGAGGTGGACGCCTGCCACGCCTTCCATTTCCTTGAATTCCTCGATTTGTTCCAGGGCGAACTTGATGCCCTCTTCGGCCACCTTGCCTTTTCCGGCCCCGCGCAGACGCTGAATCAGGCTGTCCGGGACATCCATTCCAGGGACCTGTTTTGCCATATAGAGGGCCATACCCACGCTCTTCATGGGGGTTACCCCGGCCAGGATATAGCATTTCTCGTGAAGGCCCATATCCACGGCCCGTTTCATGAACTCCCTGAATTTGTCCATGTTGTAAATGCACTGGGTCTGGATGAAATCTGCCCCCGCAGCGATCTTCTTGGCCAGTCGGTATACCCGGAAGTCAAAGGGCTCTGCAAAAGGGTTGCAGGCCGCGCCGATAAAGAGCCTGGGCGGTACGTCCACGTCCTGGCCGTTTAAGAATTTGCCTTCGTCTCTCATGGTCTTGACCGTATGGATCAACTGCATGGAGTCGATGTCAAAGACATTTTTGGCTTCGGGGTGGTTACCGAATTTCTGGTGGTCGCCGGAGAGACAGAGCATGTTCCGGATTCCCAAGGAATACACGCCTAAGATATCGCTCTGGATGGCCAGTCGGTTGCGGTCGCGGCAGACCATCTGAAAATTAGGCTCGATCCCTTCCTGTATAAGGATCAGGGATGCAGCCCAGCTTGACATGCGCACCACTGCAGTCTGGTTGTCGGTCACATTGACAGCGTCCACGCATCCCTTGAGATGCTGGGCCTTTTCCCTGAGGTGTTCCACATTGGCGCCCTGCGGGGGACCACACTCACCGGTAAAAGCGAACTGTCCAGACCTCAAGACCTTTTCCAGATTGCTTTCTGCTTTGTATTCGCTCATTTTACCAGTTCCTCCCTGATCATTTTCCTGGGTCCGCCGTCCCGGGCTGTAGTCCAGCTTTTGGGCGGTCTGAATTCCAGAAGCTCATTCAGACGGCCCTGTTCCGTCATCTTTCGTACAATGGTGTCCCAGATGCATTCCACATCCTTGGAGATCTCGCACTTTCCGTGGGAAGAGCCCCCGCAGGGACCGTTGAGGAGACTCTTGGAACAGCGGGCAATGGGACACAGGCCGCCGAAATAATGGACCACGCAGGTTCCGCATCCGGCGCATCTCTCAGACCAGACACCGTGTTCCACGGCCCCCCCCATGAACTGTGTGTTGACGCCGGGAAAGACCCTGACATTTGGATATCTCTCTGACAGAAACTGGGGACCCACGCCGCAGGCAATGGAGATCACGGCATCGTAATCTCCGATTATGTCCTTTAGTTCCTCGATATATTCCGGATCGCACTGACGTTCGAGGGTGTGTTCATCCACCTGGATTTCCTGAGCGCTCCGCTTCCTGGCGATCCGCAAGGACGCGGCCAGAATGCCCACCTCCTTGGCGCCCCCTACGTTACACACGGTCACGCAGCCCTTACATCCTACGACAAGGATTTTGTTGAAATCCTTTACCATATCAAGAACTTCCTTGATAGGTTTTGGTTGTGCAACTATCATGATTCATTCCTCGCAGCGTTTTTTAGGGGTTTATGCCGGCAGGAAGGGCCCTAATGCCTTAATCTTGTCAACCATTTCATAGGCGGCTTCCACATATTCCTGGCCTTGGCCGGCGCTTAGATGAAACAGATGGATCCTGTCCGGCTCGATGTCCAGTTCCTCCAGCATTTTCTGTACGTGGGCGACACGTTTGGCCGCCTTGGCAATGCCGTTTATATATTGGCAACTGTCTTCCTGGCACCCGGCCACATACACGCCGTCTGCGCCCTCTTCAAAAGGTTTGAGGAGATGCAGGATCTCGATCCGACCGGTGCAGGGGACCTGGATGATCTTCACGTTGTCCGGCAAGGCCTTTTTCATGCCTTCGGCCACGTTGGCAGCAGATGAGGCGCAGTTGGCACAGCAGAAGGCAATTATTCGGGGTTTGAAGTCGTTCATGCTACCATCTCCCTCTCGAATTGACGATTGTAGATTATGTATCAATAAAACATCATTGTAACAGCTCAATAAATCCGGGCATTAGGGTTTTTCTGACGCGACTGCCGGGAGGGTGCTGTCTCTTTGTGACTTATCAGTGGGGGAAGCCGCAGCTCGACGAAGTCGAGAATGCCAAAGGGGGCAAGCCTGCCCGCCATTGCCTTGTTACCCATGTTACCTCCTTCTGCCATCGCAGATCCACGGGACGAAAGTCTTGGCAA
>JAGHEC010000382.1 GCA_021159525.1 Deltaproteobacteria bacterium
AAGACGGTAGTCCTTTGCCGCCTTTCCATAAAGGCTATTACGAGTCAGGGGGCGGTCGCCGAGCGTTACGTATGCATTTTGTTGTCCCGTCATGGAGGGGAGGCAGTGACCCCCCTACCGCGGGCGGGAAAAATCGAATACAGCCCGGGGACGGGAGGCAGAGATCCCTACAGGGAAACTTTTTGGCATGTCGGAGAGAAGTTATAGGCGAAGAACAGCACTTGAAACAAGGAGGGAATTGAAGATGAACGCGCTCAGACTGGCATCGCTCAACGAAAATCATCTCGCGAGGACTATCGTATCAGTGGGGGACGTGCGATTCGGCCAGGACTTTGTGGTCATTGCCGGCCCTTGCAGTGTGGAAAGCGAGGAACAGACCCTCAAAACGGCCCGGGAAGTAAAGGCCGCAGGCGCCCACATGCTCAGGGGAGGGGCATTCAAACCGAGGACCTCTCCCTATGACTTCCAGGGTCTGGGGCTCCAGGGGCTCAAGATCCTGGAAAAGGCAAGACAGGCCACGGGCCTGCCGATTGTGACCGAGGTGACCGACCCCCGTGATGTTTCATGGGTGTCGGAATACGCCGATGTGCTTCAGATCGGCACCCGAAACATGCAGAACTTCTCGCTTCTCAAGGAGGTGGGCAAGGCTGACAGGCCTGTGCTGTTGAAGCGGGGGATGTATTCAACCCTCAACGAATGGCTTAACTGCGCAGAGTACATCCTTGCGGCCGGAAACCCCGATGTAATTCTGTGCGAACGGGGGATAAGGACCTTTGAGACCTACACGCGCAATACCCTGGATTTAAGCATTGTGCCGTGCGTGAAGGAGACGTCCCACCTCCCCGTCATTGTGGACCCGTCGCATGGGACCGGCAGGTTGAGCATCATCGAGCCCATGAGCCTTGCCGCCATGGCCGCCGGGGCCGACGGGATCATGGTGGAGGTGCACTGCCGGCCGGCAGAGGCCGTGTGCGACAGAGACCAGGCCATGCCGCCGAAGATGTTCGGAGGGCTTATGAAAAAACTGAACCTGTTGAGATCCTCCATGGGAGGATTCAACCACGAGTTCATGCATTGATCAGGAGACGGGCCTCCATGAAAACAATCGAGATCCGCGGCCGGTCGGGCCGGTCCGCCATACATGTCGGCGAGTCGCTCGCCTCCCTGGGAAATTATGCCCCTCTGGACCGAACCGTAATCGTCACGGACACCCATGTTTTTCAGCACTGCCGGAAGTACTTTCCTCCCTGTAAGGTCATAGCGGTCCCGCCCGGCGAAAGGAGCAAGACACTGGAAACAGTAAGGGAGATATGCCTGCGGCTTATGGACATGGGGGCTGACCGGTCATCCTTCCTTGTGGGCATGGGCGGGGGCGTGGTGACGGATATCGCCGGGTTTGCAGCCTCCGTTTATATGCGGGGCATCCCCTTCGGCCTTGTCCCGACCTCCCTGCTTGCCCAGGTGGATGCGGGAATCGGCGGGAAAAACGGGGTCAATCTTGCCGGCTACAAGAATATGGTCGGGGTCTTCAATCAACCCCGGTTTGTGATCTGCGACCTGAATCTCCTGAAAACCCTTCCCAGAAGAGAACTCCTCTCGGGCTTTGCCGAGATCGTGAAGCATGCCCTTATCGGCAGTCCGGATCTCTTCTCAAACATTGAAGCCCATTGTGAAAAGGCCTTATCCCTGGATCCCGAGGTCCTTGAAAAAATAGTTTACCATTCAGCGCTCATCAAATCCACCATTGTCAACAGGGATGAAGAGGAAAGGGGCGAGCGCAGAAAACTCAATTTGGGACACACATTCGGACATGCAATCGAAAAGACCGCCGGCATCTCCCACGGAGAGGCAGTCAGCATAGGCATGGCTCTTGCCGCCAGGCTCTCCTGGCAATGGGGATACCTCAAGCGCGAGGCCGTGCGCCGGATCGAGAGATTACTCACACGCCTGGGTCTGCCGTTGAGTCTTCCCAGGGATCCTGAAGGGATCATGGAGGCCATCAAAAAAGACAAGAAGCGAAACGGCAACCAGATCCATTGTGTGCTCCTGAGGGGTGTGGGGGATGCCTTTATAAGGGAAATGCCGCTTTTTAAACTGGAATATATGATACAGGACGCATTTCTGCATACGAATTAGTATCACCTCAATAAAATGGGGGCAGGAGAATTTTTCTTTCGCCCTCCCGGCAGTCGCGTCAGAAAAACCCTTCTGCCTCCATTTATTGAGCTGTTACGGTTTTCGTTCAGGCACTAATTATTAAACTGAAACGCCTGCTTGAATGAAGAAAGGCAACAGGGGTGAATCATGACGCTCAAAGACATCAGAAAACGGATTGACGCAATCGACGATCGCATCCTGCAACTCTTGCAGGCCCGGATGGAACAGGTCCTGATGGCCAGTAGACACAAGAAAGAGGTGGAGGACGCCCAGCGCGAGCAAGAGATCTTTGACCGAATACGGGCAGGCGTCACCTCCCTGGTCGAGGCCGAATTCGGAGAAAAGATCTTTGAACTGATTATCGGGGAAAGCAAAAGGCTCCAGAACGAGGGCCGGCGACTCATGGCCTTTCAGGGCGAACACGGGGCCTATGGAGAAGAGGCATCGCGGGCATGGGACAGCGAGATGGTTCCCTTTCCGTGCGCCACCTTTGAAGAGGTCTTCGAGCGCGTCCAAGCGGGGTTGTGCGATATGGGCATTGTGCCTGTGGAAAACACATGGGGCGGTTCCGTAGACCGGGTCAATCGCCTCCTCATCCATACGGATCTTTGTGTGGCGGGCGCGGCAGCGCTTTGCATACGCCACTGTCTCCTTGCGCTGCCGGATACAGACCACAGGGAGATCCGCAGTGTTTATTCCCACCCCCAGGCCCTTTCCCAGTGCCGTCGCTTCCTGGCAAGGAACCATCTGGACCCGGTTGCCTATCCCGATACCGCGGGCGCCGGCCGCATGCTGTCAGAGACAAGGCCCAAGAGATCCGCGGTCATCGCCAGCCGTCTGTGCGCCGACATATACGGTCTGGAGATCATCAAGGAGAACATCCAGGACATGGAAAAAAACATCACGCGGTTCCTGGTCCTGTCCCGCAAACCAGCCCAAGAAGGGGACAAGTGCTCCATTGTATTCGCCACAGAGCACAAGGCCGGAACCCTGTTCAATGTGCTCCAGGTCTTCGCGGGCAAGGCCATCAACCTCACGCGCATCGAGTCCATTCCCAATGAACCGGGCGACTATGCCTTCTTTCTCGACTTCGAGGGATCGGACAGGGATCCATCTGTTGAAAAGGCCTTGGCACAGGTGCAAAAAATGACAACCCGGTTCCGGCTGATGGGCTGTTATACAGAAAGGAGGATTCCATGAAAATACTTATACTGGGCGCAGGCCGCATGGGGGCATGGCTGGCAGAAACACTCCGCCCCGACCATGAGGTGGCTGTCTATGACCCGGACAGACAGAAGTTGAAGCGCTGCCTTAACGTGACGCGGTTTCCCGGCCCGTCCGAGGCAAATGAATTCGAGCCTGCACTCGTCATCAACGCAGCCGACATCGCCCATGTCCGGGAGGCCTTTGAAACGGTCCTCCCCCACCTTCCAAAAACATGCATTCTCTCGGACATTACCTCGGTAAAAACCGGGATCCGCGATCTTTACAAGACCCTGGGCAGACGATTCGTTTCGACCCATCCCATGTTCGGGCCCACTTTTGCCAATATCAGGCATCCAAGAGATGAAAACGCCATTATCATCCAGGAGTCGGACCCGGAAGGAAAGGCCTTTTTCCGCGATTTCTACGGCGGACTTCATGTGAATGTGCATGAGTACACGTTTGAAAAACACGATCAGACCATCGCCTATTCCCTTTCCATCCCCTTTGCCTCTTCCATGGTCTTTGCCGCGGCCATGAAGCAGCAGGAGGCCCCGGGCACCACCTTTAGGAGGCACCTGGACATTGCAAGGGGGCTTCTTTCCGAGGATGATCAACTCCTGTCCGAGATCATGTTCAATCCGTACACCGTGAAACAGATCGAGGTCATCAGCTCCAGCCTGGCCTATCTGACCCATATTATCCGGGCAAGGGATTACGAGGAAATGCAGAAATTTCTCAACCGGCTGCGTGGTCACATCTGTTAGGGAGGCTGTATGAGGATCTGCGTTTCCATCGCCGCAAGGGACACCGCGGAGGCCCTAAACAAGATGGCCAGGGCAGAGACCCTGGCCGACGTGATCGAATTGCGCCTGGACCTTATGGAATCCTTTGACATGAAACAGCTTGTCGGATCCACAACTAAACCGATCCTTGCCGCCTACCGCACCAAGGGCCAGGGGGGGGCCGGAAACGAGGAGGCTGCAGGGCCATGCCTGATGGAGGCTGTCGAGGCAGGGGCCAATTTCGTGGATGTGGAATGGGGTCTTCCCCCTGGATACAGGGAGGCCATTATGAAGCATCCGGGCCGGCCGCGCATAGTCCTGTCCAATCATATCCTGGACAGGACCCCTCCCTTTGCAGAACTGAGGCGCCTCCTGGAGGAGATGACAGACGGGGGCCCGGACCTGGTCAAGATTGTTCCCCGGGCCGGAAAATGGGAAGACAACTTCCAGGTCCTGAAGCTGATCCCTCTGGCCCTGGCGACCCATAGAGAAATCATCGCCTTCTGCATGGGGCCCCTGGGCCGTGTCAGCCGCATCCTCTGCCCCCTCATGGGCGGATATATGACCTTTGCGGCACTGGACAGCGGAGAGGAATCAGCCCCGGGTCAGATCCCTGCCTCGGATATGAGGCGGGTATGGAGGATCATGTCGCCATGAAACCGGCTCAGCATTCCGCCCTTTATGCCGTGGTGGGAAATCCGGTTCGGCATTCCCTCAGCCCGGCCATGCATAATGCGGCATTCTCGGCCACAGGGATCAACGCAGTCTATCTCGCCTTTGAACCCCCGGACATGGGGGCATTTATCCAGGCGGTTCAGACCCTCGGGATCAAGGGCATCAGCGTCACCATGCCCTTCAAGACCACGGTGATCCCGCATCTTTCCCATCTCGATCCCCTTGCAGAACGGGTGGGAGCGGTCAATACCGTGATTAATGAAGGTGGGCGGGTGACCGGCTGCAACACCGACGGTCCGGGGGCTGTAAAGGCCCTGGAGGAGACAACAGACCTTGCAGGCAGGCGCATCATCCTGGTAGGGGCCGGAGGTGCTGCGCGCGCCGTAGGGCTTGCCCTCAAGGACAGGGGTGCGGCCCTGTCAATCGTTAACCGCTCCCGCCACAGGGGCGAGGGGCTTGCCCGGCTTTTGGGCTGCGAGTTTATTCCCCCCGACAAAATAGAGACGGCCGGGGGAGACATTCTCATCCAGACCACGCCCGCGGGCATGGCGCCGCATGAAGA
>JAGHEC010000159.1 GCA_021159525.1 Deltaproteobacteria bacterium
CATACGTACCTGGGTTTAGGCCTGCCCGCCGATGCCTTTGACCTGAAGGCAGTCTTTACGGCAGGAGGACCTCTACTCACTCCAGGCCCGTGACACAGGTCCTAGGAGGCTATGGCAGGCGGGCGTCAGCCTTTTATGCGGGGGTTAAACCAATTGGGCCGCTTGGCCATTTTTATTGAGAACATACTGTTTTTAATTAAAATGATTAATAACCTTATGGAGATTCTTGAGACGGTTGGCGACCAAAGAAACGAGGGCAGGCAGGAGTTTAAACTCTAAAAGAGTGAAGTATGAATAGAGCTTCCGGCGAAAAGGGAGATCATAATAACCGACAAGATGGACTATATCCGCGTCAAATTTTTCTTTGAATTTAGCCAGAGTCGGGGAGCCTTCACCGCGCTGACAGTACCATGTGCATCCATTCTTTTTGGCCCATTTCATGCCCTCCCAGACCAGGGCCTCATTGATCCGATGCTTGTGATACTGATAATCCACACATCTATGCATCTCGACGCACATTGGCCCAAGTCTGATACAGATTTGGCCGCCCACCAGAGATCCCTTGTAATTTGACAGGAAAAGAGCGCCTTGTCCATTTGATATGTATTCATAAAAAAGCTGTTTCTGATATTCGAGGGGCCTATACATGAAGCCCTTTTTAAGTGCGAACTGTTTGAAGATACGGTAGAAAGCAGCTATATCTGTTAATGATGTTCCTGTTTGTATGATCACACCGTCCTTTTTTGCCTTGCGTATACCCGTTCGGGCCTTTGCATTGATGCGGGCAAAGAGCTGCTGAACATCGTGAGACTTAGACAGATCGGTTCGGTAAACGTCACAGGGGGCGTTCCACATGGACCAACGGTTATCCAAATGAACAAAGCCTGCTGCAATGAATGGGTCGATAGCTGATTTTCGGATGTTTTCCTCCGAAATATTGGGATCTATTCTGAAAAAAATTGCCCGATGTCGTCTTGCTTTCTGGAGGACGCGGGATAAAAGCGCCCTGAAAGTTTCTTGGTCCTGGGGATGAAAAACAGGACCTCGCGGTGCATACATTATTGACAGCCCGGTCAAGGGAATCGACTTTATTAGCAGCAGGAGTAACCCGGAGATCTCTCCCTTCCTTTTGGCCATAATATAGCTGGACTTCCAGCCATCAATTGCCCTTACTCCGCCCCACGCATAGGCATTGAAAGGGTGGGCGATGTTGAATTTTACTGCCGCCCGATCCCAAAGATCTCGTTCTTTGTACGTTATCTCCAAAATATCAATTGAGTCCGGACTGCTTTCTTTTGGCACATATTTCTTTGATAGCTGAACTCCCAGTATCTTGCGCAAACGAATCTTGGTCAAATACACAAAACCAGCTTTTTCAATGCCGCGAATGGATGCCTGGTTGGCAGCATCGACACAGATGAAGATATTACGGAAACCCTTTTGGATCAAATGGCGAGATATCGCTTTTAACGCTTGAGCGTACAAGCCTCGCCCCCGAAATTCGGGCAGAGTGAGGCTGTATTTGATCTCTGCATCTCTTGGGCCCAATTGTATAAAGCGATTAGGGTCCCCCTGATAGTAGATCCAACTGATATGCTGTATTTGGCCCTTGACGATCGCGATAAAAAAATCAGTTACGCCGTCGAATCTGTGGCAGGAAAATTCCCACGGTAAAGCTGCACTATGTTTCCGGACGGCGCTGAGCTCGGATAGACATCCTTTTCTTATTACTCCTTGATGAAGTGGTTGCTCTTTTATCTCGTATAGGCTGGGAATATTTAACTTGTAGATTAGGATCGTTTTATGACGAAAAAGAAAATCTCGTATGAAAACTGCAAAGCGACTCGGTCTCATACCGCGAGACTGATCCTTCGCAATTCTATAGAGACGATTCATGACGATGATGATTGGGCGCCTGGCCCGTCAGGCTGGTCCGGATTATAAGAAGCCTCATCTGCGCTACGTCTCAAAGCACCCGACAACAATAGAAAGAGATATATGACCGTATTGTATGACTGGGAAAGAAAAAACGCGCAGGTGAGAAAGCCGCTGAGGGCCAGTTGCAGTGTTGTCGCCTGGATGCTAAGAATGCTGGCGCGGCCATGATTGGCTGAAGTTGATTTGACTCGTTGAAAGTTTCTAAATGACCGTATATTGATGCCTAAAAAAACAAGCAGGCCCGGAAGTCCCATCTCGACCAGTACAAGCAAAAACGAGTTGTGGGCTGTTTGCCATTTCCCCCCAAGTTGATCACGGGAAAGCTCTTCCGGGAATTTATCATTTTCGAGATAGTGACCAAAGGCTGTAGAAAATGCGTCGGGTCCCACGCCGAGCACGGGGTGATCCCTTGCGATATGAAGACACTGTCGCCACAGGCCGATCCTTCCGGATCCTGCCCTCACATCTGAATAGCTTTCATCGAAGATGGTCCGGATGCGTTCTTTATATGCTACGCCGATATATGTTCCGAATAGCAGCGCAAGAGCAACCGATATGAGAACGAGCTTTTTTTTTGAAATGCCCGGCAGTTTGACAATAAGCAGGAAAGCCCCAAGCCCGAGGAGCGCCAAAAATGCTCCGCGGGACTGGGTGGCAATGATGCCGATTAAATTGAAGGCCGCTCCGCCAAAACAGACAATCTTCCAGCGCACGGAAGGAATTGTCAGTCCCTGGATGACGGCAATTGGAAGGGTCGTGATCAGAACAAGGGCCAGATCGTTGGGGTCGTAGGCGCCGCCCCCGCCGATCCTTGCTTCTGTTCCGGCTCTCAATATGGCCGAAGCAGCCATGGCAAAGCCGGAATACATAAGTGTTTTGAGAATGCCCTGGACGCGCTCCTCTGTGGTGATGAGTTTGGCGATAAGCCATAGATAAATGCCGAGTTTGA
>JAGHEC010000409.1 GCA_021159525.1 Deltaproteobacteria bacterium
GGCAATGGCGGGCAGGCTTGCCCCTTTGGCATTCTCGACTTCGTCGAGCTGCGGCTTCCCCCACTGATAAGTCACAAAGAGACGGCGCCCTCCCGGCAGTCGCGTCAGAAAAACCCTTCTGTCCCCACTTATTGAGCTGTTACGCTAACAGGGAACGTAGCGCCGGGAGAGGAGGATTTTTCTTCCGCTCCCTCCGGGGCGTAGGCCCGCTACGGGCCGGAGGCCGGGCATCCCGGGCTTGCGGTCCGGATAATGGGTGAGGGCCGGGCGATAGATGCAGGAATTCACAAGGGCTATGCACCGAGGGCAGGTCTTGGTTTGTTCAGACAGAGATTCACCAGGTCCGAGACCCTGGCAGTTCCGGCGCACATAACCGTGTCAGCGCCCCCCCAGTAGATCTTGATCGTCCCATTATCCTCCAAGACAGCGCCGCAGCAGAAGACCACGTTGTGGACATATCCGGTCACTTCCCACGGATCCTCGGGTTGGAGGATCCAGTCATCGGCCACGCCCAGGACGCGCGCGGGGTCCTCCAGGTCATGGAGGGCCACGCCAAGCCTGTAGACGGCGCCGTCCATGGTCTTGAACACCCCGTGATAGATATGGAGCCATCCCCTGTCGGTTTTCATGGGCGTGGCCCCGGGTCCGATCTTCATCTCGTCCCAGTGATACGTCTCCGGCCGGATGACCACCCTCGAATCGCCCCAATGGATAAGATCGGGTGAATAGGAGATCCATATGGACCAGGGGGAGTTCTCGGTATGGGGACGATCCAGGCGGGCATAGCGGCCATGGAACTTCTCCGGAAAGATAACCACATTGCGGTGATCCGGCTGGCTGATAAAGCCAAGCCGAACCAGTGTTGTGAAATCGGTGGTGCGCGCCAGGCCGATGCGCACCCCGTGCCGGGAATAGGCGCTGTAGGTGATGAGATATTCGCCGTCTAAGAAAGAGATGCGCGGGTCCTCTACGCCGAAGGCCTCGTATTCGGCAGAAAACCCTTCGTCAGCCGGGGTTATGAAGGGCTTAGGCCTTACCTCGAATCGGAATCCGTCGTCGCTGTCAGCAATCCCGATGATGGATCTCCCGTTTCGCAAATGGGACCGAAACAGCATGACATACCGGCCTTCCTCCTTTACTACGCCGGCATTGTGGATGGTCTCCACCGGATAGGGGACATTCTCCTTGGTGAGTATGGGGTTTTTTTTATGCCGCTGAATGAAATCTGCCATGTTTTCCTGCTGTTCAAATGGCCTATGCGGATGGATCGCGATGTCGACGCCCGCCCTTTTTCAGGCCTCTCTTCTCCCGGTGTTTTCCAGGATTTGCTTGTAGACCCTGATGTATTTCTCCACCATGCGGTCCACGGTAAATCGCGCTTCCACGCTCTTGCGGCAGTCGGCTCTGTTGATCTTCCCTATCCGCCCTACTGCTGCTGCAGCCGCCTCCTTGTCCGGGACCAGGAACCCGTTTTTTCCGTCGAGGATGAGTTCCGGCATACTCCCCCTGTTAAAGGCCACCACCGGGGTGCCGCAGGCCATGGCCTCGACAACGGAAAGCCCGAACGGCTCATTGAAGTTTATGGGGTGCAGCAGGGCCAGGGCGTTTCCCAGGAGCCTGTCCCGCTGAAGGGGATTCGCGCTTCCCACATAGACCACGTTGCGATTGTCGATGTGGGGCGCCACATGATAATTGAAATACGACTCATCCTGAATGATGCCCGCGATGATCAGTTTTTTGCCGCACGCCTTTGCGATCTCGATGGCCTCCTTTGTGCCCTTGTCGTGATGGATGCGGCCGAAAAAGAGGAGGTCTTCGCCCCCCTGCCGGTTGAATGTGAAGTGATTAAGGTCGATCCCGTGATGCACGGTGGCGATGTATGTGAGTTCAGGGGATCGGTCCGCATGGCTGATGGAGACATAATAGACCCTTTTGTTGTATTTTCTGTAAACCGGCAAGATCTTGGGGGAGGAAAAACCGTGGATGGTGGCTACGACAGGGGTCTTGACAAGACCGCTGTAGGTTAGCGGGAGAAAGTCGAAGTGGTTGTGGATCAGATCAAATTGATCGGCCTTCTCAAAGCATTCGGAGATGTGGAGGCATTCCCACACCTTGGGGTCGATGCGCTTGTCCTCTTCATATCCCCTGTCGCAAACCGCATGAAGTTTTGCCGAGGTCTCGGAATCCTTGGTGGCAAAGAGGGTGACGTCCAGCCCCCGCGCAGCCAGGCCCTCTGTCAACAGGGACACGACGTTTTCCCAGGGACCGTAGTGTCTTGGCGGGGTGCGCCAGGCGATGGGGGAAAGCATGGCGATTCTCATGGCCTTACTCCCGGTCCATGTGGTTGTGCGCTTTCAGCCATGTGAGGATCTCCGATATACGGGCCGTGGCCAGGGCGATCCGCTTGTCGGCCCCGCCGTAATAGAGGCGGAGCTCATCCCCTTTGGCCACCCACCCGCAGGGGAATACCACCTTGTCCACATCGCCTACGACCTCATACTCCTCCTCAGGGGCGAAGATCCATTCATCCGAGCGGGTGATGAGCCTTCGGGGATCTTCCAGATCCAGCAGCCCAAGGCCCAACCGGTACAGGCATCCGCTCGCTGTCATCCGCACCCCGTGGTACAAAATGAGCCACCCCTCGTCGGTCCTGAGGGGCGGGGGCGACAGCCCGATCTTGTTTGCGTCCCACCAGGCCCCCATCCGGGCCGGGAC
>JAGHEC010000433.1 GCA_021159525.1 Deltaproteobacteria bacterium
ACTCGTAATAGCCTTTATGGAAAGGCGGCAAGGACTACCGTCTTATGAAAAACTGTCCTTGGGGCTGGTTCAGAAAGAATTCGAGCGCTCTGCCGCCGTTCCCAGGAGCTGTAACCGCTTTTTGTCCCGTCTTGGAGGGGAGGCAGTGACCCCCCGCGCGGGCATAAGGTTGCGGGACTTTGGGGGATTTATTTTTTGAAGTAAAGGGGCTTGGGTTCGTAGTTGCCGGATGTGACCTCCTCCCAAAAGCTCTTTTGGTCCTTTTGCCATTCGGAACCAAAGGCCCCGTCAAAAAAGGTCCCCAAACGCTTAAAGAGTCGCTGCCATCCGGGCTTGTGGCTGAGGGTGAGCACATCCTCGAGAAACGGGGCGATCTCTCCCAGCTTTTCTTTGGGGACATAGGCCCTTGCTCCCATCTCAATGGATTTTTTGAGCGCTTCCGGACTGAGAGCGTGTGCCGTCAGCATGACCGTAGGAAAGCCAAGAGAGACTGAGGCGTTGAGCAGATCGAATCCGCGAACGCCCATGATGTCAAGGATGACCAGATCATAGGTCCACGACCGGATCAGATGATAGGCCGTTTGATAGTCGGTTGCTGTATCCAGGATGAGGCCGTCGAATTCTTGAAGCTGTTCCCTCACGGTCTCAAGGACATCCGGTTCGTCGTCAACGGCCAGAATACGCGTATGGTTGAGCGGACTTTCGCCCATGGCGTGAATGCTCCTGTATGGGTCTTGGCAATGCATCAGGATAACGGTATCAGCTCAATAATTAGGGGGATAACAGCGCCCTCCCGGGAGTCGCGGAAAAAACCCTTCTGCCCTTGTTTATTGAGGTGTTACGGATAACGATGCATGAGATTTCCTGTTTCTATTTTTTCCCCTTTTGGAGGCGTCGGCGTTCTTCATCCCGAATCTCGCGTCTGAGAAGTTTCCCCACCTTGGATTTGGGAAGCATGTCCCGGAATTCAATATAGCTCGGCACCTTGTAGGATGCCAGGTGCTCGCGGCACCACCGGATCAGCTCGGCCCCGCCCACGCCCCTGGCATCTTCCTTGAGAACGACAATGGCCTTGATCCGCTCGCCTACCTTTGGATCGGGAATCCCGACCACACAAGCCCCGATGACCGTGGGGTGGTTCTGAAGCACGGCCTCCACCTCCGATGCAGAGACCCGGTAGGCCTTGTGCTTGATGATGTCCGCGGACCGCTCCACGTAGATGAGTTCCCCGTCCTCATCCTGCTTTACGAAGTCGCCCATACGATAGTAAATCTTGCCGTTAATTTTTACATAAGACCGCGCGGTTTCATCCGGTTTATTCCAATACTGCTTTACCGTGTAAGGGGAAGTTACCAGAAGCTCTCCGCTTTCCCCTTGTGGTAGCTTTTCCAGGGTCTCGGGATCGACTACAATACATTCTCTGCTTTTGAGAGGAAGCCCGATGCCCCCCGGCTTGAGTTCCCGGTCAATGCGGCTGTAGGTCACATGCCCTGCCTCGGTGGACCCGTATACCTGATAGATGGGAAACCCTGTGTAGGCCTTCCACCGCTTGAAGACCTCCAGGGGGAGCATGTCTCCCCCGCAATAGCAGTATTTCAGCGAGCTCAGATCGTATTGATCCAGGCGATCGTTTTCCAGTATCATCCGGTAGAGGGCCGGCACGCCTAACAACCAGCGGACCCCGTGGCGGTGAACGGATTCGAGAATGGCATCAACCTGGGGCATAGGCATCAACACGGTCTTGTTCCCCTTGTTGAGGCCGATGGCCATAAAGAGACCCAGCGCCATGATATGGAACAGGGGGTTTACCGCAATATAGACATCCTCCCCCTCCTTTAGATAGTCGCCGGCCACGTCTTCGGTCACATCATTGACATAGGAGGTCATCCCGATATGGTTGCCCGGCACCCCTTTTGGAAAGCCCGTGGTCCCTCCTGTAAAGAGGATATAGGCAAGGTCTTTCCATGGGTCCAGCTCGACCTTCTTTTTAAGGGGTTCATGTTTAAGGAGGGATGAAAAGGGATACACCCGTTTGTCCTTGTCTATTTTTCCATGGGGTATTTTGTCGAAAAGAACGCCCAAATAGCGTTTCCAAAAAGGGAGAATATCCACCAGGTTGGTGACGATTGCGCGTTTCAGGCCGGTGGTGGCGAAGGTCTCCTGAATGTAGCAGAAATTGGTGTCCAGGCATATAACGGTTTCCACGCCCGCATCCTTGATCATATATTCGATCTCAAAGGAGGTGTAGATGGGAGAAACCGGCACAAGCACGGCCCCTACCTTCTGGATGCCGAGAAAGGCGATAACCCACTGGGCACAGTTGGAAACATAGATCATGACCCTATCGCCCTTCTTGACCCCCATATCTGCCAGGGCTCCGGCGAAGCGCTCGCTCAGATCTCGAAGTCTCGCGTAGGTGAACCGTTCACCCAAATACACAATGGCCGTCCTGTCCGGGTATGTTTCGCTCATCCGGTCAAAACGGGTAAAGGTGACTTCCTTTTCCCAATTATTCTGGCTTTTGCTCATAATCCCTTCCAAACGTAACAGCTCAATAACCCGGGGCAGGAGGGTTTTTCTGACGCGACTGCCGGGAGGGCGCCGTCTCTTCGTGAC
>JAGHEC010000200.1 GCA_021159525.1 Deltaproteobacteria bacterium
CAATTTCGGTGGTCGTACCTCTTTACAACCATGAAAAATATATCGACGAGGCCCTTGACAGCGTCTTCGCACAGACGGTCCCGGCCGCGGAGATCATCGTTGTAGACGATGGCTCCACCGACAGTTCCTGGCAACGCGTCATGGTTCGCGCTGATCAGGATTCCCGGATCATTGGATGGTCTCATGCGAACCAGGGCGCCCACGCTGCCATCAATTCTGGCATCCGGCGTGCCAGAGGAGAATATGTCAGCATCCTCAACTCCGACGACCGCTATGCTCCCGAACGTTTCGGCCTATGCCTTCAAGCCCTTGCCGAACACCCGGAAGCGGATGCGGTCTGCACAGCCCTTAGCTTTATCGGCGCAAAAGGGAAACCCCGCCGCAACAAATGGTATGAGGAGGCCCTTGCCTTTTACCGCGAATGCAATGACTGGATCCTCGCCCTTGTTAACGGCAATTTCCTGATGACAACCTCCAATCTGTTTATCCGTCGCCAGGTGTTTAACGAGATCGGTATGTTTTCCAACTTGCGATATGCCCATGACCTGGACTTCTTTCTGCGCATAATTGGACAGGAGCGGCAGATCGTCTGGATCGATCAGCCGTTGCTGAAATATCGGATGCATGATGCCAACACCATTGATGAAGATGTGATGAAGGTCAAGATCGAATGGGCCGCTGTGGTTGCCTATGCCATGTTTACGGGGGCGAGAAGGCATGACTGGCATTTTTTCCGACGATTGGCCGAGATTACGGACCGGCATCAACTGACGCGCTTGCTCTTTTTCTTTTTTCTTCAGTTTCACAAGAGCGGCAATCAGGACATCTCACCCGACAGCTTCCTCCAGGACCCTGGTTTCATGGCGTTCATCAATGGCGTGGTGAGATGAAGATCCAGACCCTAAGCAATCTCTATCCTCCCCATGTGGTTGGCGGCTACGAGGTGCTCTGTTTCCATGTGATGCGGCATCTCAGTGAACGGGGGCATCAAGTGAGCGTTCTGACCAGCAATTACGGCAACGGCCATGCCGATTATCCGAAACAGAAAATCGTTCGCGGGCTGGAACTTCTGGCGCCGCGCGACAATATATATGCGCCCTTCACGGCCAGCGAGGCGGAGCGTGACGCGATCAATCGAAGGAATGTCGCTGCCCTAAGGGAGACGCTTTCCCATGAACAGCCTGACGTGGTTTTTGTCTGGAATCTCCATTTTCTGGCCCCCTCGTTTCTGGAGGCCATTGAGCAGGCGAATATGCCCAGGGTCTACCTGCTGACCGACAACTGGCTGGCCGTATTTCATAAGCCGCGTTTTGTAGCGGATTATTTTTCCAGGCTTGTATATAGAGAGGCATCCGGCGGGGTTAAAGGGTTTTTTAAATCGAAGGTTAGGTGCCTGGTGCGACACAGAAAACGAGAGGTAAAGATGGCTGGTACATCTGTCTTTCCCAGCCGTTTTATGCAGGATTGGTATCGGCAGGCAGGGCTGGCCTTTGAGAGAGATACTGTGATTCACCACGGCATCCTGCCTTCACCGCAGGCCTTATCAGACAGCACCGTTGATCGACGTCGGTTTATTCACGCCGGGGAACTGCGGTTGCTGGTTGCCGGTCGCATCGTACCCATCAAAGGGGTGCACACGGCCATCGAGGCCATACCGAACATCATGAAATCGTTCCCAAATTTGCGCGTCAGCCTGAAAATCATCGGCGATGACCGTGACAGGCCCTACCTTGACAGTCTCAAGAAACTGATTCGGGACCTGAAATTAGACGACAAGGTCAGTTTCGGGCCTCCTGTTCCAGAGGCGGAACTGCCCGGGGTTTTTCAAGACAGGGACATGTATCTATTCCCCTCTTTGTACGAGCCATTTTCTCTTACCCTCATCCACGCCCTCCGCGCCGGAATACCCACGGTCGCGTCAAAGGCCGGCGGAACCCCGGAGATCGTCCGGCATCGAAACACAGGCATGCTATTTGAGGCGTCAAATCCGGTTGATCTCGCCCGACAGGTGATCTGCCTGGCTGATGACCCGGCCCTGCGCAGCAGAGTTTCCAGGCAGGGGCAACAAGATGCCAATCAACTTACCTTCGACAGGATGGTAGATCAAATTGAGGCATGTCTCTTGTCCACCTGCCGGGGGCAATCATGAACTGCCTTGTGCTGGGAGGCGCCGGTTTCATCGGCAGGCATCTATGTAAAACCCTGGAGGCGGAAGGACATCAGGTGCTGGCATTCGATCTCCCCCCAGAAGATCCCAAAAGGAATTGGCCTCCTATCAAAAACATCCACTGGATAGCGGGGGACTTTACCAGGGCCGATAGTGTCAAGGGATTGCTCGATGGCGTCCAGGTGGTCTATCACCTTATCGGCACAACCCTTCCTGCCTCTTCCAACCAAAACATGCTGTACGACCTGGAAAGCAATGTGGCCGCCACATTGCGGCTGCTGGATGCCATTGTTGCCCGGCCCAAGCCTCCCCGGCTGATCTTTATCTCTTCCGGCGGAACCGTTTACGGCATCCCCAAAGA
>JAGHEC010000265.1 GCA_021159525.1 Deltaproteobacteria bacterium
CGTAACAGCTCAATAAATGGGGGCAGAAGGGTTTTTCTGACGCGACTGCCGGGAGGGCGCCGTCTCTTTGTGACTTATCAGTGGGGGAAGCCGCAGCTCGACGAAGTCGAGAATGCGGAGGGGGCAACTGTCCCCCGCAGATAAGTCACTCAAGAGACCAGCCCGGAGGCCCGGAGCGGAAGAAAAATTCTTCTGCCCCGGCACTAGGTTCGCAGTTATCCCCCCAATTATTGAGCTGATACGGGCGGTCCTGATAAATTGAGATCAACCATAGTATCAAGGCCATATCATAATCAAACGCCCTGCACCTGCTTGCAGGCGAAGATTTCCTCTTTTCGCTTCACATAAACAATCCGTCAGCCCTGAGACAGGCGGACAGTGACAATGTCGAATAAGGCAATTAGCGACTGACCGAAAACTGAACCTCCCTCCACTGGCAGACGCAAGGTTATGGTCTTCGGTCAGGCAATCATTATTCATCAACACAAAGAAACAGGAGGTTAAACATGAAACGGTCACTGGTCGGAATCTTCGTCGTTTTTGCGTTTCTGTTGGCTGGGGTTTCGTTTGCAGGCGCTGCGCCGGACAAGATCGTCATTGGTCATCCGGCCTGCCTGTCCGGCAAATATGCCAAGGCCGGCGAGCAGGCGGTGGGCGGCATCAAGGCCTGTGTAGAATGGGTCAATACAACCTACGGGGGGGTGCAAGTAGGCGACAAAAAGATCCCCCTGAAATACAAGTACTATGACTGCGAGTCCAAAAAAGAAGTAGTCACCAGCCTTATCGGAAGGCTGGTTTCGGTGGATAAGGTGAATGTGATTTTCGCGCCCTATAGCTCGGGCCTGACACTGAGGGGGGCCCCGGTAGCCGAAAGCCGGCGGATCCTCTATATGGATCACGGGGGGGCCAGCAACGCCATCTTCCGCCAGGGGTTCCGCTACATTGTTCAGACCATCGGGCCTGCCACAAGGTATCACGAGGGCACCCTGGACATGATTCACAAAATCGCCCCCAATGATAAGAGGCTGGCCCTGGCCTACGAAGATAGTGAATTTGCCAAGATGGTGATGGAAGGCGCCAGGGACCACGCCAAAAAGCTCGGTTTTGAAATTGTCTTCGAGCGCACCTATCCCAAGGGAGTAACGGATCTGACCCCGCTTCTCTCGGCCCTTAAGGTCAGCAAGCCCGACCTTGTTCTGGGCGGCGGCCATTTTGAAGACGGTCAGCTCTTTAACCGGCAGATGGCCGACCTGAATATTGATGTCAATGCCCTTTCCCTGATCGCCGCGGCCACGCTGCCGGCATTTTACAGGGCCTTGACTACTATGGCTGAAGGGGTCATGGGCCCGTCCCACTGGGAATTCGGGGTCAAATATTCAGCCGAACAGGCCAAGGCGACCGGACTTCCATGGATCGGACCGTCCCAGGATCAATTCATGGCGCTCTTCAAGAAATTCACCAAGAAGGACATGCTCCCGGATTACCATGCGGCCGAGGCCGGGGCCCAGGTGCTGGCGTATGTACTCGGGGTTCAGAAGGCCGGTTCCATGGATTCCACGAAGGTGCGTCAGGCCCTTGGGGAACTCAAGTTCATGAGCTTCTACGGTGGATGGAAAGTTGATGAGAGCGGCATGCAGGTCGGTCACTCCATGGTGGATGTGCAGTGGCAAGACGGGAAAAGGGTCATTGTATGGCCTGAGGCCGCCAAGACCGGCAAGGCCTGCTATCCTATGCCAACCTTCGAGGAAAAGGCAAAGGACGTAAAGGCCATCCCCAAGTGATCCGCACATAACGCCCCCATGCCGGTACTCTTTCCGGTCTGGGGGCGTTTTTCGCTATCTCCCCCGTTGATTGTGACAGAGCAGCATCCCTTCCAGACCACAAGGAAATGGTGTCATGTTTTTTGAACAATTAGGCGGCAATCTGATTCAGGGAATTGTGCTGGGCGCGGTGTACGGGATGGCCACCATGGGCCTCAGCCTTATCTTCGGCGTTTTGAAGGTCGTGAATGTAGGTCACGGGGCCTTCATCATGGTAGGCGCCTTTCTGACCCTGTTCCTGTTCAGTTCGCTCGGGATCAATCCCATCATCGCCATCCCCGTGGCCTTTATCGTTGGCATGGGCCTGGGCCTCATATTTTATTACACCACTATCCGAAAGCTCATCAAGGCCCCTGAGCTGGCAACCCTCCTGGCCACGTTCTCCATTGGCGTCCTCCTGGAAGAGCTGGTAAAGCTCATATTCGGCTCGGAATTTCGCGGCTACAACTGGGTGGTGGGCAAGATCGACCTGGGCATTACTGTCCTGCCCATGTCCAAGCTCTATGCCTGCATCGGGAGCGTCCTGATTGCGGTGCTCCTCTACCTCTGGTTCAAAAAGACCAGGGCCGGATCTGCCATCCGCAGCGTGGTGGAGGACAGCGAAGGAGCCAGGGTGTGCGGGATCAATGTGGGCTGGGCTTATGCCCTGAGTTTTTCGCTTGGGATCGGGTTGACGGTTGCCAGCGGCGTCCTGCTCACCATGTTCATCCCGGTGGGAATTAATCCCTACATGGGGGGCGCCTACACTCTCAAGGCCTTTGTTATTGCCGTACTCGGCGGCCTGGCATCGCCTTACGGGGCCTTTTTTGGCGGCCTGGTCTTCGGGCTTATTGAAAACGGCTCCTACACATTGTTCGCGTATATACCGGGGGTGGAACCATTTGCCCTTACCCGCTTTTTGTCCTTTGTGATACTGCTGGTCATCCTTTTAATCAGACCCACCGGAATCCTGAGAGCAAAATGAAACAGACACAGAAATACTTCCCGCTCATCCCCCTTTTTGCCGCCTACCTTTTCATGTTCCTTCTTGCCGAGAACAAGGAAGGGATGTGGCAGCTCATGTCCATGCTCCTGTTCTACTGCGCCCTGGGGCAGGCCTTCAATGTCTTTATGGGCATGACCGGATATGTGGATTTCGGCTATGTGGCATTTATGGGCGTGGGGACCTACGGCATGGCCCTGTCCATTACCCGGCTTGTTCAATATGAGTTTTTAGGCGCGTGGATTCTGGTCATTGGATTTGGACTGGCCATGGCCATGTCCACCCTCCTTTCCATGGCAGTGGGGGCCGTGGCCCTGAGACTCAGGGGGGCCTATTTTGCCATTGCCACCATCGGGGTCAACGAGGGTTTCCGGTTTCTGATAGAGGGGGCCAGAATTTGGAATGGATCCGAAGGAATGATATTTACGGCCGACCTCAACAAAATCCTGGGGAGGGAGACTGCTGCGGCCCTTTGCACCTACTGGGCCGATATCATGGTCCTGGCCATTGCCGCACTGGCCGGGTTTGTGAGCCTTGTTTACATGCGGAGCAAGATCGGCTATGCCCTGACTGCGCTGAGGGAAGACGAGGACGCCGCCAAGGTCATGGGGATCAATGTGACCAAATTCAAGATCATCGCCTTTATCACCAGCGCATGTCTTGCCGGGCTCCTGGGCGCCACGGCCTGGGCCCTCAAGACGCCCTACGTGTTTCCGCCCGAGGTCTTTGACATCCACTATACCATCGAGGCCATTATTATTGTTATGCTCGGGGGGGCTGGGACCCTGTTGGGGCCGCTGGTAGGCGGGCTGGTCTATGGGATTTCCAAATATTATCTTTCCATCTTTCTCCCCGGATTTCAGCTTCTTATTTTTGCGCCGGTCATTCTGGTGATCATTGTCCTGTTTCCGGAAGGAATCGTGGGCATGCTGAAGGCAAAAACCAAGGGAACGGGTATGGAACGCTTTGTCATATAAGGGACATTAGTAACAGCTCAATAAATGGGGCCAGAAGGGTTTTTCTGACGCGACTGCCGGGAGGGCGCCGTCTCTTTGTGACTTATCAGTGGGGGAAGCCGCAGCTCGACGAATGCGAGAATGCCAAAGGGGCAAGCCTGCCCGCCATTGCCTTGTTA